>CAYQTM010000486.1:0-1522 GCA_964420355.1 uncultured Opitutales bacterium | reverse complement strand
ATGACCGTTTTCGATGACCCGCTCTATCTCGACTTTTTCGACCCGGATCACTCCGAAGACGAGCAGCGCTATCTTCGCATTGGGCGTTCTGATCAAGGGCATCTCCTGATCGTTGCCTACACGGAACGCGAAGACCAGACCCGGATTATCAGTGCCCGCCAGGCCACCAGCCATGAACGTAAAGCCTATGAAGACTGAAGCCGTTGCCGACATCGAGGACGATCTGCGCCCTGAATACGACCTGCAAGCACTCCGTCTGCGAAAGACCGGTCCGGCCCGCACGCGCGGCCCGCAGAAGGCGCCGACCAAGGTCCCGACCACCATCCGGCTTGACCCGGACGTGCTCGAGGGGCTGCGCGCGACTGGCAAAGGCTGGCAGACCCGCGCCAACGCCGTGCTACGCGACTGGCTGCAGCATCCTGAACGCCACTAGCGCCCTGACGCGCCCGCTCACGTCGGCTGCGGGTTAGCCTGCCCTCGCCCATCACAACCGCGCCTAGCCCCATTTTGGCGCGATCCGGCGTGCTGCTCGCGGCGCGCGAGGCGTTGGGAACGGCGAGCTGATCTGTTTAGCCTCTGCTTACGCTTAGCCTATACTGGCAAGCATGAGCAATGTTCTCTCCCAAGCCCACGTCGAACAGCGTCTGGCCGAGCTGACCCGCGAGCGCGAGCACGTCCTGCACGGCTACATCCCCGAGGTCGATGCCGCGCGTCGGCTCAACACCTCCCGCCAGGCGCTGTTCAAGCGCTCAGAGCGTTTCAAGCGCGAGATCGGTGGGGCTCGCAGCCCCGAGGGCTGGTTCTACCGGGTCGACAAGCTGGAGGCCTATCTCCAACGCCAGGCGCAACCCAAGGTGGCCGACTCCGCCCCTTTAGCCCAAGGGGCCGTCGCATGAGCAAGACGACCCCAAACACCCGCGGTGCAGCACCAAAAGACCCAGCGGATATCAAGACGCAAGTGATCAGCGTGCGCCTTCCGTCGGTTGAGCTACGCCGCGAGTTTGCAGCCAAGGTGCAAGAGGACGGCCTCACTATCGCTGGCTGGACCGCGATGGTCGTGAGCGCCTATGTCGATGGTCGGTTGAAGGTGACCGAGCCCCCGAAGCAAGAAGCGCCCAAACGTCCGAGCTTCTTGGTCCAAGCCGATGACGACGGCAGCGACGGCGACGGCGACTAGCCCGACCTAACCTCTCCCCGCCTCCTCCTCCCGAAAGCCGGCCTCAGCGCCGGCTTTTTTGCGTCTGCGCGATCTGCGCGGACCCCGCCCGCAGTCCGCGTTCAACTCAGTGCTGTACTGGATTCACACCGAGCGACAAAAACGTTGCCGTTCGGCGTGGACATTTGCTTATTTTTGCTTATACTTTGCTTACACCGTCAGGCGACGACGGTGAAACACCGAGCACTCCGATAACCGAAGCAACCCGAGAACGCAGATATGGCACACCTGATCGATCTGTCGAACCACCGCGCGAACATCGCCTATGTCGGTACGACGCCCTGGCACGGCTTGGGTACCCAGCTT
>CAYQTM010000485.1:0-1527 GCA_964420355.1 uncultured Opitutales bacterium | reverse complement strand
GCGGGCAGGGAAGCGGTCGGGCATCAGCCGGGCGCCGTGGCCCGGGAGATCGTGCAGGCCCAACGGTTCGGCGTGGGAGTCCCCCACCGGAACCGGCCCGTAAAGCTGGGGCACCGACGCTGCGGCCTCATAGCTGGGCGGATAAAAGCCCTTGAAATTCCCACGGCGGGCGTCGCCCTGAGGGCCAAAGCTGAAGGGCGAGCCGGTGTCGGCGCGGGCAAAATACTCCCACTCGGCCTCGGTCGGCAGGCGATAGACATAGCCCGCTGGCAGGCGCTGCGCCGCGCGCTCGATCTCGGTCAACGCCGCGCAAAAGGCCTGCGCCTCCTCCCAGCTTATAAACTCCACCGGCTGCTGCGGCGCGGGAAACTCGCTCGGGTTCTCGCCCGTGATCTGCCGATACTCGCGCTGCTGCACCTCGAAACGCCCCGCCCAAAACGGCTGACTGAGCGTCACCTGCGTCCGGGGCCCCTCATTGGGCAGGCGCGCTTCTTCGCTCAGCGGACTCCCCATCGCATAGCTGCCGGCGGGTACGGGCGCGAGTTCCAGCCCGAGGTAGGGCACCGTCCAGGCCTTGCCCGGCTCCGGCGACCCGATTCGCTGCGGTGTAAACGCCCAGTTGAGCGCCTCGTTGGGTGCCAGCTCGACCTGCCGGCTGAGGGTCAGGTGATCGCGCATGTGTAGCTCGATCTGATGCGGCATATCCGGCTCCAATTCGATGCGCCCCTCACCCAGCTCGCGCGGCTCACCATTGACCCGCAATTGAATGGACACTGGCGCACTCGGCTCCAGCACCAGCCGAGCTGGACGCGGCGCGAGATCGACTTGCAGCTCGGTAGTCTGCCGATCGGCAATAAAGAGCGTCTTTTTGAAAGGGAAGTAGTCGGGATGCCGAACGGTCAATCGGTACTCTCCATCGGCCAGCGCCTCAAAAGGTGCCTCGGGCAGCGCGTAGGTCGCCTCGTCCAACTGCACTTCGACCTCCGCGCGCTCCGCCGCCGCCAGCGCCTCGCCATCGAGCCGCACGGTCGCCGCCACCCGCCCGATCTTCTCCTGCAAAGCGCCAAAATCCAGCTTGATGTGCTCATTGGGCTCGGCGGTCACGCTCTGCTCGCGAATGCGGTAGCCCGGCAGTTCGGCTTCGATCCGCCGTTCCTCGCCTGGAGCCAGCGGCAGGGTGAGCGGCGTCGTTCCAACTGCCTCGCCATCCATGCGAATAGTCGCGCCCGACGGCTGACTCACGATTTCAAGTTCAGCACTGAGCGCGACCGGCTGAAGCGCAATCGCGGTCGGCGCACCGGTGGACAGGCTGACCTGCGCCGTCGCGTCGGCAAAGTCGGGCATCGACGCCACGATCTTGTAATCGCCCGGCGCGAGCACATCGGCCACCGTCAACGCGCCACTCTCCGGCACGACGCCCAGCTCCACCGCCTCGCCCTCGGCAGGCACCGCCCGGAGCCTCGCACCCACGGGCGCACTCACCTGCAAGGTCGCCCGCAACGGTTCGAGCGCGATGCGCAGCGGCTG
>CAYQTM010000484.1:0-1531 GCA_964420355.1 uncultured Opitutales bacterium | reverse complement strand
GCTCACGGTGCTCGCGACCTCATGAACGAATGCGCGCATCGCGGCATCATCATCGACCACGTAAACCATCCAAGGATATTGCTCAGTCATCACTCGACTGCTCGTAGCGTGAAACAAGAAACGGCGCCTCCGGATGGGTTGGGCTCGCACCAGATCCTGCCGCCGTGGGCCTCGACGATAGTCCGGGCAATCGACAGCCCCAACCTGATCCCGCCCCGCTTCTCTGAATAATACTGCTCAAAAATGGCCGTGGCCTGCGTTCGTTGGCGACACGCCGGGGCCGTGATCGGTGACGCTCACCTCAACATCACGCTTGCCGGCATTCAAGATAGCAAGACGCGCAGAGGCTGCCCGACAGCGAGGCAGAACGTTGCTCGAGACAGGCGTAAGGTCGTGCACTGTCAAGAAATAATGGCCCGCGAGTTGGTCCCTGGTCGGCGCGCAGCTCAACCCCACGCAGAATGGGCAGGACTGACTTACAGCCATCGCGAGGGATGCGCACCCGACCTTCGGACCGCATGATAGCTCGATCCTTCCACAGAAAGGCCTTAGGCTGCGCTCATCCAAGCGCTTAAGGGGAAGACATTGAGCGACAGCAGCAATCCTGGCTCGGGCGAAAGCCGGACCTCAAAGTCCCACGGGACCCGCATCCTCGGCGTTGGCATCGCCACCCTCGACATCATCAACCAAGTCGAGCGCTACCCAGCAGAGGACGACGAGGTGCGCGCGATCGGCCAGCGTACCCTCCGCGGCGGCAACTGCGCGAACACGCTCGCTGTGCTCAGCGAGCTCGGCCAAGCCTGCCAGTGGATCGGCACCCTCGCCGATGACAATGGTGCCGCGCTGATTCGGCAAGACCTGACCGCGCGCGGCATCGATCTTCAGGACGCCAAGATCATTCCCGGCGGCGCAACGCCAACCTCCTACATCAATCTCAGCCAGGCCACCGGCAGCCGCACCATTGTCCACCATCGCGACCTACCCGAACTGACCGCGGCCGACTTCGCGGGTGTCGATCTCAGCCCCATCGACTGGGTGCATTTCGAAGGCCGCAACCCCAGCGAAACCGCAGACATGCTCGCCCTCGTCGCCGCAGAGCGCCCAGACCTCCCGATCTCGGTCGAGATCGAAAAACCCCGTCCCGGCATCGACGCACTGTTCCAACTCCCAGCCAACAACAGCATCATCATCGTCGCCCGCGCCTTCGCCGAGCGGCAAGGGGCACAAGACCCAGAGGCCTTTCTGCGACACCTTGCCAACCAAACAAACGCAGACCTGATCCTGCTCCCCTGGGGCGCAGACGGCGCCTATGCCCTGACCCAAGCGCACGAGCTGACCTTCGCCCCCGCCCAACCACCCGCCGAGATCGTCGACACCATCGCCGCCGGCGACGTCTTCCACGCCGCCGCCATCGCCGCCCTCCCCGACCACCAGCCCATCGACCCAGCCCTACACACCGCCAACCCCCTCCCCCGCCACCCCCGTTGCCCGCCCCGCCTCGCCCGCCACGCCCCCCGTTCACAACCCCCCC
>CAYQTM010000483.1:0-1534 GCA_964420355.1 uncultured Opitutales bacterium | reverse complement strand
GCCCGCGGGCAGCGGCAAGACCACCCTCTGCGAGCGCCTGCTGGAGTGCTGCCCGGAGCAGTTCAGCCGGGTCGTGACCGCCACCACCCGCCCGCCGCGCGAGGGCGAGGTCGACGGGCGGGATTACTACTTTTTCACGCGCGAGGCCTTCGACGCCAAGGTGGCTGAGGGCGCTTTTTACGAGTGGGCGCGGGTGCACGACCGCCGCTACGGAACGCTCAAGCGCGAGGTGCGCGAGAAGCTGGCGCAGGGGCGTCATGTGCTGATGAATATCGATGTGCAGGGTGCCGCCGCCTATCGCTTGGTGGCGCGCGAAGATCCGCTGATCGGCGAGCGGCTGCTCAGCATTTTTATCCAGCCGCCCAACCTCGACGAGCTGCGCCAGCGCATGCGGTCGCGCGGTGACAGCGACCCCGCCGATATCGCCCGACGTCTGGAAACCGCCGAGCGCGAGCTGGCCGAGGCACCCCACTACGATCACATCCTCCAAAGCCGTGACAAAGAAAGCGACTGGCAGAGTCTGCAAAAAATTCTTGCCAGCGCCGGCATCGAGTTGCCCGACGCCCAGACCCGCGACAAGCCTTGAACATGCAAGCCCTCGCAGGAGCTGTGCGCATCAAGAGTTTGTTAGAATAAGTGCGAGACCGGCACGGGCTTTGTGGATACCCAGTCAGCGACGCAGAGCGATTGCTCTCTAAAAAAGCGTTGTCTTTTTGCAAACTGTCATCTAATTTTATCTCCCTACCGTGACCCTCGGGTCGCAAAAATATGAAAGCTCTTCGGCGCAGTTTACTATGGGGGTTAGCTTTGTATGTCATTTTGACAGCCCCGATCATGCTTGTTTTGGCCAAAAACGAGTATAGCCGCTACACGATTGTTCAGACCGTTACCCATTGGCGCGGCAAAGTGCTCGGCGTGCCCGAGGTTTATATCGGCGATTCGCTGACCGCGGCGGGCAGAAACTGGCAAAAGCCCTTTGCTGCGATCAATCTGGCCGCCGATGGCTACCTGGCCTGGCAGATCGAGGGTCTGGCCAAAAGAGCACTCGACTACAAGGGCGAGCGGCTTTTCATCCTCGCCGGCACCAATGACATCATCACGGGACGCCCCTTCGAAATCGACCTCTTCCGCGAGGAATACGGCAGCCTCCTCGACACGGGGATGGCGACTCCCATGCAGGTATTCGTCACTGAAATCCCCTACACCAGCGACCCCAGCCAGACCGAGCCCATCGCGATGGCCAATGACGTTATCCGAGAACTGACCCTAGAGCGGGACATCCCCCTCATCTCGCTCAATTCCAAGCTCGCGCCCGAGGGCGTGCTCCTGCCGCGCTACACCATGGACGGCGTCCATCTGACTGATCCCGCCTACCGCTACTGGCGGAGCCAGATCAATCAAGCCATAGAAGCGCACGGGCCCCGATCCGTGCCCGGCGCACCCCGAGAGCGCGCCGATAAGAAGCACCAAGTTGCTGAAAGATAGCGCGACTAACGGATCGAGCGACTTGTTGCAGTTAGCGCCTTCGCTGTCT
>CAYQTM010000482.1:0-1536 GCA_964420355.1 uncultured Opitutales bacterium | reverse complement strand
GGTTTCTAACCGGTGAGGAGGCGTCGATCCACCTCATCGTCTCGGGCACCGACTACCGCGTGCTGCCCGCCAGTCAGGATCACAAGCGCGCCTACGAGGGCGACACCGGGCCGAACACCGGCGGAATGGGTGCCTACGCGCCTGCAGCCGTGGTCACGCCCGAGCTGATGGCGCGGCTGGAGGCGGAGATCATTCGCCCGACGTTAGCGGGTATCGCCGCCGAGGGCATGGACTATCGCGGCACGCTCTACATCGGCCTGATGCTCGCGCCGCAGGGGGCCAAGGTGCTGGAATTTAATGTGCGTTTTGGCGACCCCGAGACGCAGGTGCTCCTGCCGCTGATCGACGGCGACCTCCTGCCCGCGCTCTGGGCAGCCGCCCATGGCGACCCGCTCCCGGCGCTCTCCGCCAAGCCCGATACCTACGCGCTCACCGTCGTTCTCGCCGCCAAGGGCTACCCCGGCAGCTATGCCAAGGGCACCCCAATCCAGCCGCCCGCCGACCTCCCCGCCGACACCGAGCTGATCCACTCCGGCACCCGCCTCGACGCCGAAGGCCGCCTGCTCAGCGCTGGCGGGCGCGTCCTCACCGCCACCGGCACCGGCACCACTCTCCAGGCCGCCGCCGATCAGGCTTACGCCCTCGCCGACGCCATCCAGTGGGACGACAAATTCTACCGCCGTGACATCGGCCACCGCCAGCTCAAGCGCTGATTTCTCACGCGCTCTGCTCAGATTCGACGATGCGCACAGGCGCCCCTGAGCGGATCGACTGGAGGCCTCGGGTGACGACCTGCTCGCCGGGTTGCAGACCCGAGAGAATTTCCACCCGATCACGCGTGCGCAGGCCAACCTCGACCTCGCGGCGCTGCGCCTTGCCCTCGTGCACCGTGAAAACATAAGCGCTGTTGGCATCGCGCTGGAGCGCCACCGTCGGCACCAGAATCGACTGCACGGCCTCGCCAAACATCAGCTCAACCGTCGCAAAACTGCCGGGCAGTAGCAGCAGACTATCGTTAGGCAGCGCCGCCTGCACCGTGATCGTGCGCGTATCGAGGTCGACCCGAGGCTCGGTCGCGGTCACGGTGCCGCGCACCGGCTCGGGCAGCCCCTCGACCTGCACCTCGACGCCCAGTCCGGTGCGCAGGCGCGCGCGATAACGCTCGGGCACATCGAAGAGCACCTCCATCGTGCGCAGGTCTTCCAGCACCGTAATCACGTCCTGCGAGCCGATAATCGACCCGCGATCCACCCGCCGCAGACCGACAAAGCCATCAAAGGCCGCCCGAATCGTGCGATCTTCGATCTGCTCCTCGAGCACATCGATCCGCGCCTTGAGCACCTCCGCATCCCGCTCCGCCTGATCGAGCGCCTCCTCACTGGCAAAATTTTGCTCACGCAAGTCCACCTGCCGCTCCAGCCGCCGCTCGGCAAAGGTCAGCTCGGTCTCCAACTGCCGCTTTTCGGCGCGCAGCAGCGCATCATCGAGCCGCAGCAGCACCGTGCCCGCTTTTACCTCGTTGCCTTCCTCAAAATT
>CAYQTM010000481.1:0-1542 GCA_964420355.1 uncultured Opitutales bacterium | reverse complement strand
CGTGGAGGCGGCGGTGCTGTTGCGCGGGCTTGCGGGCATCGACCTCGTGGGGGGCGACGTGGTGGAGGTCTCGCCGCCCTACGACACCTCGGCCATCACCGCGGTCGCGGCGGCGCATGTGCTGACCGACCTCCTCTGCCTCTGGGGCTGGACGCGCCGGTAGGGGACGGTTCTCCCGACTGGACGGGTTGCGGCGCGCGCGCTATGCCAACCGGAAACGTCGCCTTGGAGATTGCGCCATGGGCCGCCGCCGCGATCCCGACCCGAAGACCGGCGCCCGGGAGACCCCCCACGCCCCGTCCGCTGCCTCCCACGGCGGGCGCCCGGCCCGCCCGCGTGTGGACCCCGCCACCCGCCCGCCCCGGCCGGTCCCTCCCCCCGCAGGCCGCCGCGCTGGAAGAAACCAGCGCCGCGCTGGAAGAGGTCGCCAGCTCGACCAAGAACAACGCCGCCAGCGCAAAAGAAGCGCGCACCCTCGCCGAGGGCTCGCGCGGCTCGGTGCAGCAGAGCGTGGAACAGATGAACCAGATGGTCGAGGCGGTGAATGAGATCAAGAAAGGCGGCGACGAGATTTCACGCATCATGCGCACCATCGACGAGATCGCATTTCAGACCAACCTGCTCGCACTCAACGCGGCCGTCGAAGCCGCCCGCGCGGGCGAAGCCGGAGCCGGGTTCAGCGTGGTGGCCGACGAGGTGCGCAGCCTGGCGCGGCGCGCGGGCGAAGCGGCTAAAGAGACCGCCACCATCGTCGAAGCCTCAGCTCAGCGCAGCGACGCCGGCGTGAAAATCTGCGAGCGGGTCAACAGCAGCCTCGAAAAGATTCTGGGCGAGATCCAGCAACTTTCCGGGCAGGTCGAAAGCGTGGCGGCAGCCTCCGACGAGGAGAATACCGCCGTGCAGGAGATCGCCTCGGCCATCAACAACATCGACAAAGTGACGCAGGAAAACACCGCGCGCTCCGAAGAGACCGCCAGCGCCTCGACCCAGCTCAACGAGCAGGCGATCAACCTCCGCACATCGGTCACTGAGCTGCTCACCATCACCGAAGGCAAGCAGACCGGCGGCGCACCCCGCACGCCTCAGCACATAAGAACTCGCCCAACCCAGACCTTCAGCCGCAACGGCAACAGCACCAGCACCAGCAGCAACGCCCGCCGCCACGACATCGTGATGCACTGAGCCTGAGCCGATTCGGGCACCGAGATTCGGCTTGAATTTCCCGCCGCAGTGCCCTTGTATGGGGACTGCGGCGGGCCCTTAGCTCAATCGGTTAGAGCAGCGGACTCATAATCCGTTGGTTCGGGGTTCGAGTCCCCGACGGCCCACCATTGCCCACCCAAGCGCCACTTCTGCGTATCAACCCTTGGTTGACGCATGACGGCCTTCTGTTATTTTCAAAGCATGGAGATGCAGGAGGTCATGGAAGAAATCCGGCTGCTTCCAGAGGAGGCGCAGGGGGGATGTCCCGAAAGTTGTTGAACCTTAGGGCCTGTTCATAAATAAACGTTACAACCCAAGGTGTTGTTGACGTGGCGCTAT
>CAYQTM010000480.1:0-1551 GCA_964420355.1 uncultured Opitutales bacterium | reverse complement strand
GCTATAATGACAGTTGGGGTATGGGTCTCCGCCTGATGGTCATGGGCGCACCGCTCCGCCTCGACTACTCCTTCCCGATTACTTCAAGCGAATTCAACGACGAGGGTGCCCAATTCCATTTTTCCTTCGGAACCCGATTCTAGGGTTGCAATGGCTCCCAATCAGCGTTTGAACAAAACACCCGACAACGCAACACAATCAGAAAGTTCGATTTATGATGAAAAAGACACTCCTCACCCTCTCGCTCCTGCTGGCTGCCGCTGGCACCGCCTTTGCGCAGAGCGCACCCGGCACCGTCATGGTCGTCGACATGCAGCGCCTCTTCACCGAATACTGGGAAGTGCAGGACGCCCAAGAAAAATTCGATGCCAGCGTAGAGACTGCGCGTGGCGAAGTGCAGACCATGCAGCAGTCTCTCCAGGCTGACCAACAGGCATTGGAAGAGCTACAGGCCAAGACCCAGAACCCGGTGCTCTCCGAGGAGGCTAAGCAAGCCGCCATGGAAGAGCTGCAAACCAAGTTTGAGGAGTTTCAGGGCAAGCAGCGCGAGATGCAGCAGACCCAGCAGCAACTCGACCAAAACCTGCAGGCGCGCCGCCAGCAGATTTTCAACAATTTTAATGAAAAAATCGTTGGCGTGGTCGAGCAGCATGCTCAGGACAACGGGATTGACCTCGTGCTCAACAAAGTCGGCTCGAGCGTGATTTTTGCGGCGGACAAGTTTGACGGCACCGATGCCGTCCTCGACATCCTCAATCAGGATGCGCCAGCTGAGTAAGCGAAGCCCGCTATTTTACCCAAAAGCCTCCGGTTGAACGCCGGGGGCTTTTTTTATTTTTAGTGTGGATGTGTAAAAAGTGCTTGCGGCTGAATGAGTTAGTGCTAATTTAAGGCTAATGCGAGGCGGTTTGGCACGGCGAGGGCTAACATGGGGACTCACCCTCTGCCTCCTTGCGGCCATCTGCTTCGGCGGCATCATGGTGCAAGAGGCCTACCGCGAATACCGCCACATGGCCGACCGGCGCGACCAGCAGGCGCAGCGCCTCGCGCAGGTCGACAGCCAGACGCAGGCGCGTCAGGCCATGCTCCAGCGTATGCAGGGCGACCCGGCTCACCTCGAGCGCATCGTGCGCGAACGCCTCCGCTTCGCCAAACCCGGCGAGATTATTTTTGTCTTCCCCGAGGAGGACAATCGGATCGTCGATTGAGGCTGCTTTCTGGCTTGGCGACGCCGTGTGAATGGATAGGGTAGGGGAGATGTCCAAATCGCCCACATTTCCCGATGTCACCGCCGAGCTGAGCCAGCGCCTGCCCGGGCGCGTGCTGACCGATCCCGAGGCGCTCTATCCGGCCAGCTTCGACGGCATGAAGCTGCGGGGCCAGGCCGAGGCGCTCGTCAAGGTGGCGGCGGCACGCGAAGTCGGTGTGGTGCTGGAGCTGGCCAATGCGCACGGCGTGCCCGTGACCTCGCGCGGGGGCGGCTCCTCGCTGACCGGGTCGGCGACTCCCTGGCAGGGCGGTTGGGTGCTCGACCTCCCGGCGCTGGCGGCG
>CAYQTM010000479.1:0-1551 GCA_964420355.1 uncultured Opitutales bacterium | reverse complement strand
TTGAGTTTGAAGGCGACCTCCAGACTGTGGTTGGAATCCTTGACCTGCGGCGTCGCGTATTTTCGGACAAAGGCCTCGTAATAGGTGTAGTTGCTGATGCTGCCCGTGCGGCGTCCGAGGCTCACGCCGTAGATGGTCGTGTTGGCTTCGGTCGGGCCAAAAGTGTAGCGAAAAATCTGCTCGAAGCTGCCCGCCGCGTAGGGATCCCGCTGCGCCTCGCGCCAGGCACCCGAGAGCTGGAAGTCGTTGTAGCCCAAGCCCAAAGGCGCACTGGACAAAGTGAAGTCCTGCGTGACCGCGCGGATCGACAGCTTTTCGCGTGGCTCCAAACTGCGGGCATTCGAGTTGGGCTCCAGCTCATCAAAGGCGCGCGAGATGGTGGTGATCATCTCCTCGCCCGCGCTGTTCCAGACACCCGATCCCGTGGCGTTGTCGGGCACCGCCGTGGGCACGACCGGCGCGACCGCGATCCGCAGCTTGACCACCACTTTATACTGCTGCCCCTCGGTCAGGGTGTCGCCGCCGCCCGGCAGCACATCGCGCCCGAAAACCGGATAACCGGCGCGGTAATCATGACTCCAGCCAATCTCGCGGAAAGTCACCGTGCCGCTGACCGGATCGGAGATGCGCGTGCGCTTGAACTCGACCGTGTTGCCGTTCCAAGTCTGGCCGTTGTCGCCGGTGTCGGTGCCCGAGGTGCGAAAGCGGGCGCGCTCGTTGGCGAGGCTCGTTTCGTTGACATACCAGACGGTCGCCTCGCTCGCGGGGTCGTCGGTTGCGCCCGCCACGGCAACTTCGGTGGCGGAAGCGTAGCCGGTGATGTAGGTCTCTTGGCCGCTGTCGAGTTTGAGCAGGCGCCCGACATCGGCAGGCTCGAAGAAGCTCGCATCGGCGGTGGCCGTTTCGCCCGCGATGGCCACGCGGATGACCCCGCTGTCGCGCTTGGTCGGGGTCGAGCCGTCGCCCACCGCGAAGTAATCGAGGCAGTCGATAAAGTATTCGCTGGCGATCATATCCAGCCCCGAATCGAGCAGGAGGTTGCGCCGGGGCGGGTTTTGCTTGATGGTGCGCAGGCCGCCGCCGGGCTGGCGCTCGACGATGCTGGTCTGGTATTCGAGGGACAGCCCCAGGCCGAGGCCGGGCATTTGGGGGTCAGGCAAGTTCATAAACGGTGGCGCAGTTGCTCGGGTGCAGGTGAGTTTCGGCGTTCGGGGAGAGCGGGCTGTCAACCACGGTGCGGTTGTAGGCGGTCTCGATGTTGGCGGGGCGCAGGTGAGTGGCGGGTTCGGCGGGAGTGCTCGCCGGGCGCACGACGAGGTTGTAGCGGGTAAGGATTTGGGCGGGGCTGAGGTGCGTCGCGGCGGTCGGGTTGTGGGTTGCGGCGACGATGGCCGACTCGTAGCGCGTCGCGCACTGGCTCGGGCGCAGCGCGAGCTGGCCGCTGGCCGATTGCGAGACGGCCACTTGCCTGTAGTGCGTTAGGTAGTTGCTTGGGCGCAGGCCGAGGAAGACGTTCCAAGTGCGGGTGTCGAGGGTGAGGACGGGCAGTTC
>CAYQTM010000478.1:0-1558 GCA_964420355.1 uncultured Opitutales bacterium | reverse complement strand
GCGGCACCCGTCTTTCAAAGGGCTGCGCGAGGACAAGCCCGCCAGCGAAGTGCGGCTGGAGATCCCAGCGGACCCCGACCAGCCCACCGAGTTCACCGGCTCAACCGCCGCCAGCAATGCCAAGGGCGACAACCAGCCGCCCGACGCCGTGCTCGAAGAAGTGAAGGAGGAGACGGCGAGCAACGGCAGCGGCGACTCCGCCGCGCCCAATTACCACGGCATCACAATCACCCACCCCGACCGCGAGATCGACCCCGATTCCGGCCTGACCAAGGGCGACCTCTGCGCCTACTACGCCAAAGCCGCGCCCCACCTGATGCCCTTCATCGAGGATCGTCCACTCTCGCTGGTGCGCTGTCCGCAGGGGCGGCAGAAGTCCTGTTTCTTTCAAAAGCACTTCAAGGACAGCGCGCCCGAGCAGGTCGAGACCATCGAGCTGGAAGAGAAGAAGGGGCGCGCGCCCTATGCCTACCTGCGCGAGGAATCGGGTGTTGTCGCCCTGGCGCAATTTGGCGCGATTGAGTTTCACGGCTGGGGCTGCCGTCGCGACAAGCCCGACAAGCCCGACCGCCTGATCTTCGACCTCGACCCCGGCGAAGAGGTCGAATGGAAGGAAATCCTCGGCGCGGCCTTCCTCATGCGCGACCTGCTCGACGAGCTGGGGCTGACCTCCCTGCCCAAGCTGACCGGCGGCAAAGGCATCCACGTCTGCGTGCCACTCGCCCGCCGCGCTGACTGGGACGCCGCCAAGACCTTCGCCCACCGTCTGGCCTCGCGCGTGGCCGAGCAAAACCCGAAAAAATTCATCGCGAAATCCACCAAATCCGCCCGCAAGGGCAAGGTCTTCATCGACTACCTGCGCAACGGTTACGGTGCCACCGCAGTCGAACCCTTCTCCGTCCGCGCCCGTCCCAATCTGCCGATCAGTGTGCCCCTCGACTGGGACGAACTCGACCCCGCCATCGAAGCCAGCCACTGGACTATCGCCAACATAAACGAGCGCCTGAAAACGCGCGGTGCCTCGCCTTGGGACGCCTTCCGCTCGACCCGCCAGACCCTCACCAAGAAGCGCCTCGAAAGCGTGGAATCCATCTGAGCTGAGAATCAGGGCACAGCAGCCCGCCCTGAATCTGGTCTAATTATTGCAGAATAAGGCGCATGCTCGAGACCGCGCCGCAAGAACCGACCCCCCACAGCGCTCAGGAAGTGCGCCTGCGGCTGGAGCGCGCGATGGCGCGACCCTTCGTCGATGGCAATGCGCTCGAAATCCTGCGCAATGGCGACCAGATCTTTCCGCCCATGCTGGAGGCGATCGAGGACGCCCGCGAGAACATCGAGCTGCTCACCTACATCTACTGGAGCGGCGACATCGCCGAGCGCTTCGCCCGCCTGCTGGCTGAAAAGGCGCGTGAGGGGCTGGAGGTGCGCGTGCTGCTCGATGCGATCGGCTCGAAGGCGATGCCCAAGGTGCTGCTCGACCGGATGGCCAACGCCGGGGTGGATGTGCGCTGGTTTCGCCCGATCAATCACCGCTTTTGGAACACCGACAACCGCAGTC
>CAYQTM010000477.1:0-1569 GCA_964420355.1 uncultured Opitutales bacterium | reverse complement strand
CGCTCGGCTTGAGCGTCCCGGCGAGAATCTGCAGGAGCGTGCTCTTGCCCGCGCCATTCACCCCAATGATGCCGACGCAGCTGCCGCGCTCAAGCGTAAAGCTCACCCCGCGCAGCGCCTCATCGGTGCGTTTGTGTTGCCCCAGCCAGCCTTGCAGCCGACGCCAGCGCAGCCGCCGCGCCATCGGCTCCAGGCTCGGCCCCAACAGGCGCATCGCACCGCCGCGCCAGGCCGAATAGCGTTTCCAGGAATCCTTGATTTCTACCACCGGGATCATCTTCATCCCATTTAAACAGAATGCCGTGCGCCGAAGCAATCAAAAGGTCGACCGCCGCGCGGCAAGTCAGAGCAAAATTGCTGCGAAATCCTTGCCAATCCTCCACCAGCCGCCGTGTTGTCCGCCTCTGGCGAAGTTTGGCACCGTTTATGCGGCGAGCGAGGTATGAGCGATAACACATCTGACAGAGTTCGACAGCACACCTCCGAAGACGTTCAGGCGCATATCGACGCGGCGACGGTCGAGAACATTATGCGCTACTCCAGCGCCTCGGATCGCAAGCTCAAGCAGCGGCTCGACGAGCTGGAGAAAGAGTGGGATGTCGAGCGCATCCTCGAAACCAACGCCTCGGCGCTGGCGCTGAGCGGCGTGCTGCTGAGTCTGGTGCACCACCGCCGGTGGCTGCTGCTCTCGGGCGGCGTTCTGGGTTTCCTCATGCAACATGCGACGCAGGGCTGGTGTCCGCCGCTGCCGATTCTGCGGCGTTTGGGCGTGCGCACCCGCCGCGAGATCGACCGCGAGCGCACCGCTCTGAAGGCGCTGCGCGGCGACTACGACGACCTCCCCATCCCCGAGCGCAAGAAGGACGAGCCGCTCACCTTCGAGCAGTCCCGCGACCTGCTCAACGCTTGCTGAGCCGATCAGGCATTCAGGTCGATGCCGAAGTAGTTTTCGGCGTTGTTGAAGCAAATGTCTTCGACCATCGCGCCGAGCAGGGCGTAGTCGGCAGGGGCTTCGCCTCGGTCGACCCAGCCGCCGATCATGTCGCAGAGGATGCGGCGGAAATACTCGTGGCGAGTGTAGCTGAGGAAGCTGCGCGAGTCGGTCAACATGCCGACAAAGCGGCTGAGCAGCCCCATGTTGGCGAGGCTTTGCATCTGCTTGCGCATGCCGTCGGCCTGATCGTGGAACCACCAGCCGGAGCCGAACTGCATCTTGCCGGGCACCGAGCCGTCCTGAAAGTTGCCAATTGTGGTCGCCATGATGTCGTTCTTGGCGGCGTTGAGGGTGTAGAGGATGGTTTTGGGCAGGTTATCCCCGCGATCCAGCTCGCCGAGCAGGCGGTTGAGCGGCGCGGCCAGCGGCTCGTCGGCGATGCTGTCGAAGCCGGTGTCGGGGCCGAGCGCCTCGAACATGCCCGGCGAATTGTTGCGCAGGGCGCTGACGTGGAACTGCATCACCCAGCCGCCCTGCATGTAGGCCTTGCCCCGCTCGAGCAGGACGCCGGGCTGGAACCGCGCCCCCTCGTCCTCGCCGGCAACATCGGCTCGGCCTTCGCCGACCACGTCGGC
>CAYQTM010000476.1:0-1572 GCA_964420355.1 uncultured Opitutales bacterium | reverse complement strand
AATCGCCAGATGCCTTCAACTGAAAACCTTGATCGTCAACAAATTCTCAATCAATCATCGACAGCCGCGCCCATTTTTGAAACCCGAGTCTCAAAAAATACCGCTTTTATGCCTTCGGCGGGCGTTGAGCGTTTTCGTTGAATGGCTCGACGTGGGTGAGCACATGGCTGACCTTCAAATCCTCGCGCTCCAGCAGCGTGTCTTTCAGCAAGTGGGCGATGCGGTGGCCTTCCTCGACCGTCAGGCTGCCTTCAACCTCCAGATGAATGTCCAGAATGTAGTGTCGCCCGGATTTGGTCAGGCGCATACTCTCCACCTGCTCCACGCCCTCGACCGCCTCCGAAGCCTGCCGGATTCGCTCCTTCACGCGCCCCTCGACGTCGGTATCCAGCAGCGCATCGACCGAGGGCTTCGACAGGCGCACCGCGTTCACCATGATGAAGCCCGCGATCAGCAGCGCCGCCACATCGTCCGCCATCGCATAGCCCTCGCCGCCGATCACCGCCACCAGCACGCCCACCAGCACGCCCAGCGTGGTCAGGGCGTCCAGCCGATGGTGCAGCGCATCGAGCTTCACCGCATCGCTGCCCAGGCGCTTGCCCTCGGCGTTGAGGTAGCGGTAGATGCCTTCCTTGCCAATCAGCACCAGCACGATGATCGGCAAAACATACACCGAGGGCGCACCGCGCGGATGCAAAATCTCCTGAATCGCATTCCACGCGATGAAAAGCGACGAAAGCAGCAGGGCAATCGCCGCCAGAAAGGCCGCCAGCGACTCCGCCTTGCCGTGGCCATAGGGGTGCGCCGCGTCGGGGCCACGCTCGGCCACCCGCAGTCCATTCCATACTATAATAGAAGAAAGGCTGTCGGCCAGCGACTCAATCCCGTCGGCGATCAGCGCGAAGGAGTTGCCAAAAAACCCGCCCAGCATCTTGATGAGCGCAAAGGTCAGGTTACAGACCAGGCTGAATAGACCCAGTCGCTCGGGCTTCTCCTCCATTCTGCCATTGTCCGCATCTCCGCTAACGCAGGCAAGCCCGAAGCAAAGCGGGCGCAACCGTCTCACACGGGTGCGCTATCCAGAAAGCCTTGCTGGAAGAGCATGACAGTGAATATGATATAGATGAGCACCGTACCCGCAATGCCGCCGATGCCGGCGAAGAAGGGCTTTTTGCCGCTGAAGAACCAGGTGAGGTAGCTGAAGACGAAGCCCGCCGCCAGCATGAGGAAGGAGGTCGTGGCGATGTTGCCCAGCCCATGTGAGTTAAAGCCGAGAAGCGCCAGCGCCTTGAGGCCGTAGATGGCGGTCAGCGCGAGCCAGAGCACGAGCACCTGGCCGGAGATTTTATAAACGCCGGGTTGGTGAATGTCGGGCGAGGAGTTGGGGTCGCTTTCGGGTTGGGTATCTTCGGAAGGTTTCATGGGTTCAGCATTCGGGAAGGTTGAAAAACGTGCGGGCGTTGCGGGTGGTGGTCTGGGCAAACTCTGCAAGCGGGATGCCAAGCTGTTCGGCGAGGCAGGCTCCGGTGTGGACGACGGAGGCGGGCTCGTTGGGCTGGCCTCGGTGCGGCC
>CAYQTM010000475.1:0-1580 GCA_964420355.1 uncultured Opitutales bacterium | reverse complement strand
TTTTGCGGCACGGTGCGCGAGATCGAGGCGCACCCCGGCAGCCGCACGGGTGCCTACCTGAGCGGGCGCGAGCAAGTGGCACTGCCCGAGACGCGGCGTCCGGCGGCGGAGGGCGATTGCCCGGCGCTGCACTTCATGGGCGTCTACAAGCACAACCTCGACGGGCTGGCGCTGCGGCTGCCGCTCGGGCGGCTGGTGGTGCTGAGCGGGGTGTCGGGTTCGGGCAAATCGACCCTCGTGAATAACGTGATTCACCAGGGGCTGCTGCGCCAGAACGGGCGCTCCGCCAGCGACCCCGCCCGCATCGAACGCATCATCGCCGAGGAGGAGCCGGACGAGATCGTGCTGGTCGACCAGGCACCGATAAGCAAGACCCCGCGCTCCAACCCCGCGCTCTTCACCGAGGCCTGGGATCCGATTCGCGAGCTCTTCGCCAAAACCGAGGACGCCCAGGCCAGCGGCCTCAACGCAGCCAGCTTCTCCTTCAACAGCGGCAACGGACGCTGCGAGCACTGCAGCGGCCTCGGCTACGAGCGCATCGGAATGCAGTTCCTCAGCGACGTTTACGTGCCCTGCCCGGTCTGCGAGGGCGCGCGCTTCAAGCCCGAGGTGCTCGCGGTGCGCTGGCAGGGGCGCAGCATCGCCGACGTGCTGGCGCTCGATGTGCGCGAGGCGCTGGAGGTCGTCCGCGAATCGCCGAGGGTGCGGGCGCGACTGGCGGCGCTCTCGGCGGTCGGACTGGACTACCTGACGCTGGGGCAGCCGCTCAACACGCTCTCGGGCGGTGAGTCGCAGCGGCTCAAGCTCGTAAAATACCTCTCGCGCATCGGCGAGGGCGCGGAGCGGGCGCTGCTGCTGCTCGACGAGCCGACCACCGGCCTGCACCGCGAGGACGTGCGGCGGCTGGTCGAGGTGCTGCAGGCGCTGGTCGAGCGCGGGCACAGCGTGGTGGTGGTCGAGCACCAGATGGATGTGCTGGCGGCGGCGGACTGGCTGATCGAGATGGGGCCGGGCGCGGGTGCCAAGGGCGGTCGGGTGGTCTTCGAGGGCACCCCCGAGGCGATGGCCAGCGCGCCCACCGAGACCGCGCCTTTTTTGCGCGAGGCGCTGGCGGCGGCGGGCGCGTCCGGCGACACTTCTATTATAGAAGGCGATTTTTCGACGGCGGAGCTGGAGGCGGCGCAACCGGAGGTGGCTTTCGACGAGGGAACCAACGGCGTCGCGCGCATCGAACCGCCCAAGGCGCTGACCGTGCGCGGGGCGCGCGAGCACAATCTCAAAAATATCGACGTGAGCATTCCGCATCGCGCGATCACGGTCGTGACGGGCGTTTCGGGCTCGGGCAAGTCTTCGCTGGCATTCGACACCATCTTCGCCGAGGGGCAGCGGCGTTTTATGGAGTCGATGTCGAGCTACGCGCGCCAGTTTGTCGAGCAGTTGCCCAAGCCGGACCTCGACTCGCTGACCGGCATCGCGCCCACCGTCGCCATCGAGCAGCGAGTAACGCGCGGCACCCCCCAACCGACCGTCGCCACCATCCCCCACGTCGCGCCATACCTTCGCCTCTCATATGCCCGAAT
>CAYQTM010000474.1:0-1580 GCA_964420355.1 uncultured Opitutales bacterium | reverse complement strand
CAAGTCACAAGTCACAAGTCGCAAGTCAGAATGCGCAGGTGCAAATTGGTTACGGGCAGCGTGCAGGTGTGGCATCGCCGACGCGCTCTCCGGCTCTCAAGCGAGGCGGGCGTGAGGCAAGTCACAAGTGCAGCGCAACGCCCGCTATTTTTGCGTTTTGCGTTATCCGTTTTGCGTTTAAAACAGCGCGCTGGTGCCGCGGCGGTAGAGCTTGCGGCGGAGGAGGATGGCGGTGAGGTTCATGAGGAAGATGAAGCCGATGAGGACGAGGATGGTGGCGAAGACGAGGGGCATGGCGGCCTCGCTGTTGGGGGATTGGAAGGCGAGGTCGTAGATGTGGAAGCCGAGGTGCATGAACTTGCGTTCGAGGTGGAGGAAGGGCGGCTCGGCGTCGATGGGCATGAGGGGGGCGAGCTTGACCACGCCGAGGAGGAGCAGGGGCGCGACCTCGCCCGCGCCGCGTGCCATCGCGAGGATCAGGCCGGTGAGCATCCCCGGTGCCGCCGCCGGGAGGACGATGCGCCAGGTGGTCTGCCAGCGGGTGGCACCGCTGGCGTAGCTGGCCTCGCGGACGCCGCGCGGAATGCTGCTGAGCGCTTCTTCGGTGGCGACAATGACGACGGGGACGGTCATCAGCGCGAGGGTGAGCGCCGCCCAGAGGAGGCCGCCGGTGCCAAAAGTGGGCGCAGGCAGGCGGTCGGGAAAGAAAAGGCTGTCGATGCTGCCGCCCAGCACATAAACGAAAAACCCAAGCCCAAAGACGCCAAACACCACCGAGGGCACGCCCGCGAGGTTGTTGACGCCCGAGCGCACGAGCGTGACCAGCCAGCCGCTGCGCGCGTATTCGTGCAGGTAGAGCGCCGCGAGGGCACCCATCGGCATGACGGCGGCGCTCATCAAGACGGTTAGGAGGAGCGTGCCGAGCAGCGCGGGCAGGATGCCGCCGCCGGGGCTGGTCTCGCCGGGTTGGGTGAACAGGAAGCGCCAGAAGGACTCGATGAGGTGGCCGAGCTTGGCGAGGGGGTGCATGGCGTTGGGGCGCTGGATGCGGCGGATGTCGGCGAGGGCGAGGCTGCGCGTTTCGCCGGTGGCAAGCTGGTAGTGGAGCTGGCCGGGCGTGCGGTGGCGGATGGCCTGCTGGAGGCGGGTGAAGAAGCGGGGGTCGTCGGGCGTGAGCGCGATGGCGTCGGTTTTCAGGCGCAAGGGGAAGCCGATGGCGGTGCTGCGGGTGGTGCGCTCGATGCGCAGGAGGTTTTTGGGGCGTTCGGTGGCGCGGATGCGCTCGGGGTCGATTATCTGAAAATCCAGCCCGTAGAGGTCGCGGTTTCCGGTGAAAATTTTGAGGTCGTCGCGGGCGCTGGCCGAGACGGGCGCGGCGCGGATGCCAGCGATTTGCCGGGGCGGGGCGTTGTCCATGCCTTCGGGCGGCGCGAGGGTGTAAAGGGTGATCGGGCGCGGCCAAAAAGCAGCCGTCCCCTGCCAGAGCACAAAGCCCAGCAGGATGGCCAGCAGGGTGAGAATCAGCCCGATGCCCATCGCCGACAGCCAGACCCAAGGCTCGCCACGGGAGCGCAGGCCGC
>CAYQTM010000473.1:0-1608 GCA_964420355.1 uncultured Opitutales bacterium | reverse complement strand
AGTGGATTGAGGCGGAGTTCGGGCAACTCGCCAAAGGGCTCCCAGTTGAGGCGCTCGGGTGGGGCGAGGGCGCTTTCAGCGGTGGGTTCTTCGAAGAGCGCTTCAAAGCCTAGCTGGGTGATGGCTGGCGCGTGCGGGTTGGGCGGTTCGCTGATGTAGGCGGTTTCGTCGGGCAGGCACACCGAGACGAGCGAGCAGCGTGGGCACTTTGGCGAGTGCTGGAGCGGCGGGGGCATCGGTCCGGCGGTGGTGCGGCGCGCCTCGGCGATCTGCTCGAGGATCCACGCCTCGATTTGCGGGGTCATCTGGAAGGGCACCCGCTGCCGCGTGGCGCGGTAGTAGAGCACGCCCTCGTCACAGGCGTAGCCATTTTCGCGCAGCAGGAGGATTTGCAGACCCAGTTGCATCTGATCAGCAGGCCAGATTTCCGGCCCATCGTCACCCTCGCGGGGCTGGCCTTTCTTATACTCGACCGGACGCGCCTCGGTGCGGCTGGAAAAGAGGTCATCACCCGCGACGAAGCTTTCGACCAAATCGAGCTTGGCGGTAACTCCGAGCTTTTCAGAAAAGAGCGAGACGCTGCGCGAGTGGATCACCTCCTCGACAGCCTCGGCCTTCAACGCCACATTGCCCTGAGACTCGCCCGCGCCGCTCTGTGTCGCCGCCGATTCCGTAACTTGCTTTGCTTTCTTGCCCCGCCTTGCCGCTGGAAGGTTTCCCTTGCCCGCATCGACTCGCTGGTGCGCCTGCTTGCCCTGCAGGGTATCGGCATTATGAACAAAAACCCCCTCGACATGCTCGTAATAAAACAATCGTGGACAATACACGAACTCGTTCAACATCCGCGCCGGAAGCAGATAATTGTCGGGATTCTGGCTCATTTACAAGGCATATTACACAGGACTCGCCACCGTAAAATTGCGGAATTTGCCGACTGTCAAGCGCTGTGCTTTGAGCACACGGCATACCCCCATGTGTTCGATCTCCAACCGTCTTTCACTCATGGGGAGATGCACTGGCAGGCTCAAGATCGAGAGCACCGCTGAGTAATTTGCGGGATGGCTCCAGAGCGGCAGCCACAGAAAAGTGTCGGATGCCTTGCTACCGGTGAACCCGACCGCTTCCAGTCTGGAACCGATGACGCTGGGAAACAGCGGAAGTGCTTCAATGGCCAGGCGATTTGCGCCACGTACCGTAGTGGCTGGATTGCCGCTGGGGTTGTCCGCTCGCAGTGCGTAGCGGCGGTCGTCTGCAGGATCCCAACGCATTAGCGGTGTTGAATCCCGGTAACTCCAAGGCTCAAACAGCGCTTCTCGAAAATGATGAGGCTCTGTTTGGGCGACCACATCGCGCATCGATTTAAGAAAATGCTGATGCCCCGCTCCGCTCATGGTGCGGAAGGGCGTATCGGCTATCACATTATTCTTGCTGTTCGGAGCTTCCATCTCAGCACCGAAAGCAGTAAGAAATGCGGCCAAGTCACTCGTCGAGCCGTTCAAATATTCCCTCGCCGAGTGCTTTGCCCATGTGCGAAAGGCACTCACCGTCAAATCGAGGTTGTCATGCGCCGAACCATTCGAATCGGGCAAAGAGAGGGCTTCCGCGTTC
>CAYQTM010000472.1:0-1626 GCA_964420355.1 uncultured Opitutales bacterium | reverse complement strand
CCTCGGGAGGCGTCCAGCTCCAGCCCGCCTCGCGCAGCCCGGCGCTGGCGAAGGTCGCTTGCAGCAGCTCGGCCTTGTGCGCGTAGTGGCGGCGCAGGCCGTCGAGGTAGGGGTCGAGCCGCCCCTCGTACAGCACCCAGTCGAAGATGCGCTGCGGAAAGTTGGCCGTGCCAAAGTCGTGGTGCCCCTTGATCCCGAGCATCTTCTCGCGCCAGGCGTGGTGATTGCAGATGCCGTAGCCGACCTTCAACCCGGAGGCAAAGGGCTTGGTCAGCGTGCCGAGGTAGAGCACGGGGAACCCATCGGCCTCGGGCAGCGAGAGCAGGCTGGGCACCGGGCAGGGCTCGCGGTAGTAGAGCTGGCGGTAGGCGGCGTCCTCGATCAGCGGCAGACGCAGCCCGCGCGCGGCAAGCCGCTCGGCCAACCCGGCTTTTTCGGCGCGGCTGAGGCTGCGCGAGCTGGGGTTGGCGAAGTAACCTTGCAGATAAACCGCCTTGAGGCGCGGCAGGCGCCCGCTCGATTTCAGCTCGTCGATCAGCCCCTCCAGCCCGTTGAGGTCGAGCGCGCCCTCGGCGGTGGTCGGCATCTCGACCGCCTCGATGCCCAGCCCGCGCAGCATTTCGAGGTAAACAAAGTAGCTCGGACGCTCGACCAGCACGAGGTCGCCGGGGTCGCAGAGGGTCTGCATGGCCAGATAGAGCGCCTGCTGCGAGCCGTTGGTGACGAAGACCGCATCCGCGCGCGCCGCATCGGGGCGCTCCTGGGGCTCGGCGCAAAGGCGCGCCGCAATGGTCTCGCGAAGGCGCGGATAGCCCGCATTGGTGCCATATTGCAGCACACCGGGATCGCCGCCATCCGCCAGCAGCGCCGCCACCGCCTCGCTCACCAGCTCGCGCGGCAGGGTCTCGTTATCGGTAAACCCCGCCGCCAGCGAGAGCAAATTGCGATTGGCCAGCGCACGCGACATCAGCCCGGTAATAATCGTCTCTTCCAGACGCTCACCGAGCTGCGAGTAGGCAACAGGAGCCATTTCCGAGGGCAGCATCGGTCGATACTGCGCCAAAACCACTCACCTTGACAACCCCAAAGCAGCAAGCACAGCCCGTGCGCGATCAGTCGAGCGGATTTTGATACTTCTCTGCGGAAGTATGGCGAACCGGCAATTCAAAGATCTCCTCCAGCGCACCATATCGAGTTTCAAAATCGGCTCGCCTGCCCCAAACATCTGCAGGGGCGCTCTCGTTCCGCATGGTTCTGATCTTCACTTTCACTCATTCGAGCATAGGCGATCATTGCGAATAGTCCAGAATAAGCGGCGGCTGGGGGCGGCCAAATCAGGGTTTGGGTGGCTCGACGGGGAACATGGCGCCGGGCTGGATGGGCGGGGCGGTGCGGCCTCGGGTGGCGGAGAGCTGCCAGACCGGCATGCGACCAAAGGAGCGGATGCTGGCGGTGATCTCGGTCTTGCGGAGGTTTTCGGGGATGTCCGGCACGGATTTATCGATGTAAACCTGCCCGCCGGGGCAGACCGCGCAGAGGCGGCTGGCGACGTTGATCGGGCGCCCGATGTAATCGTCGCCAAAGGGCAGCAGGCTGGCCAGCCCGAAGGCGATCCCAATACCGATG
>CAYQTM010000471.1:0-1640 GCA_964420355.1 uncultured Opitutales bacterium | reverse complement strand
AGGTTTCGAGGCCGGCGGTGCCGCGCTCTTCCCAGTGGCGGAGGACGGGGTCGATGATGCGCCAGCTCGCCTCGGTTTCGTCGCCACGGATGAAGAGGGTGCTGTCGCCGACCATCGCGTCGAGCAGCAGGCGCTCGTAGGCCTCGGGCGTGTTCGAGCCGAAGGTGGTGCGGTAGCCGAAATTCATTTTTACCGGCTGGGTGCGCGTCTGCAGACCGGGGATTTTCGCGTTCATCACCAGCGTCACGCCCTCGTCCGGCTGGATGCGGAAGACCACTGTGTTCTGCGCCACCTGCAAGTCCTTGGCCTCCATGAAAAGAATACCGGGCGGACGTTTGAACTGCACCGCAATCTCGCTCACGCGCTTGGCGAGGCGCTTGCCGGAGCGCAGATAAAAGGGCACGCCCTTCCAGCGCCAGTTGTTGATCGAGAGGCGCATCGCGGTGTAAGTCTCGGTCGATGAGTCCGCCCCGATGTCCTCCTCCTGGAGATAGCCCTTGACTGGTTTGCCGTCGATCAGCCCCTCGCCGTAGCGTCCGCGCACCACGTCGCTGCAGTCGCCATCGAGGCGCGGTGCCTGAATCGCCTCGATCACCTTCACCTTCTCGTTGCGGATGGCCTCGGGGTCGAGCGACACCGGCGGCTCCATCGCGGTGAGGGCGACGAGCTGCATGGTGTGATTTTGCACCATGTCGCGCAGCGCGCCGCTACGGTCGTAATAGCCGGCTCGGCTGCCCACGCCGCTGGCCTCGGCCACCGTGATCTGCACGCTCTCGACGTAATTGCGGTTCCAAACGGGCTCGAAAATAGAGTTAGCAAAGCGCTGCACCAGCAAGTCCTGCACGGTCTCCTTGCCCAGATAGTGGTCGATGCGAAAGACCTGGCCTTCCTTGAACTGCCGCGCGATGGTGCGGTTGAGCTTCTGCGCCGACTCCAGATCGCGCCCGAAAGGCTTCTCCACCACGATGCGCGACTCGAGCGGCGTATCGCGCAGGTGGGCACCCAGCCCGCTTTCGCCGAGGTGCTCCAGCACCGCTTCGAAGACATTGGGCGGGGTCGAGATGTAAAACATATACTGCATGTCGCGCCCGGCCTCTTCTTCCAGCTTGGCCATGCGGTCGGCCAGCTTGCGGTAGGCCTCGGCGTCGTCGTAATTGCCCTGGTGATAGAAGACGCGCTCGCGCACGGCGCTCCAGGCCTCCTCCCGACGCGGGCGGCGCGAATGCTCGTCAATCGCCTCGTCGGCGGTCTGGCGGAAGGCATCGTCGGCCATCTCCTTGCGTCCAAAGCCGATGAAGTAAAAATCGTTCGGCAGCAGGCTGTCGAGCGACAGATTGTAAAGCGCGGGCACCAGCTTGCGCGAGGTCAGGTCGCCCGAGGCTCCGAAGATCACGAGGATGGTGGGCGGTGCCCCACGGTGTTTACTGAGACCCTTGAGGAAGGGATGGCGTTCGGCGGTTGAAGATTCCATAAGACGAGCTGGGCGAGCGGTGGCTCACTGCAGCGAAATGTTTTTAAAGTGTTGTAAATAGAACGGATGGCCGGGCGAATGTCCAACCGAGACCACATCGAAACGCCAGCTTTTTGGCGGTTGGCGCAGCGAGCGCAGGTAATCGAGGCAGCCCTGACGAAGCACCTTG
>CAYQTM010000470.1:815-1659 GCA_964420355.1 uncultured Opitutales bacterium | reverse complement strand
ATCGGGCAGTAAGTTGAAGGTGCGCACCGGCGGTGGGGTCGGGGCGGGACTTTTTTTATCATGGCTGACGAGAAGAAAAATTACGATTTGGTGGTGATTGGCGGTGGGCCTGCCGGTTATGCGGCGGCGATTCGTTCCGGGCAACTGGGCAAGCGAGTGGCCTGTGTCGAGATGGAGCGTCCGGGCGGCACCTGCCTGAACTGGGGCTGCATTCCGTCGAAGGCGCTGCTGCGCAGTGCCGAGCTGTATCAGGATATGAAGCACGGCGAGGAGCTGGGCATCACGGCCAAGGGAATCAGCTACGATTTTGAGAAGATCATCCAGCGTTCGCGCGGGGTGGCCGACAAGATGGCGAGTGGGATCGAGTTTTTGTTCAAGAAGAACAAGGTCGACCATGTGCAGGGCAAGGCGCAGATCAAGCAGCCGGGGCTGGTCGAGGTGACGGAGGGCAAAGACAAGGGTAAACTCTTGCAGGCCAGCAACATTTTGATCGCCACTGGGTGTCGGGCGCGGGCGATTCCGGGGATTGAGCCGGATGGCGAGCGCGTGATGACCTCGCGCGAGGCGCTGGTGATGAAACAGCAGCCCAAGAGCATCGTCATCGTCGGGGCGGGCGCGATCGGGGGGGAGTTCGCCTACTTCTTGAACGCGCTGGGCACCGAGGTGCGGCCGGTCGCGATGCTCGATCGCGTGGTGCCCGTCGAGGATGGGGCGATGTCGCAGGCGCCCGCCCGCTCTTTCAAGAAGCAGGGCAAGAAAAATCATACCCGCACCAAAGTCGCCACCGACCAGGCGGAGGAGACGCCGGTTGAGCTGGCGCTAGGGAAGGGAGACAAAGCCCGGA
>CAYQTM010000470.1:0-805 GCA_964420355.1 uncultured Opitutales bacterium | reverse complement strand
GCCGGGGCTTTGCCCGACATGTAATATGGAGCTGGTGCCGGTCGAGGATGAGGAGATTTCGCAGACGCTCGCTCGCTCTTTCAAGAAGCAGGGCATGAAAATTCATACCGGCACCAAGGTCGAGAACATCGAGGTGCAGAAGACGCAGGTGAAGATGGACTTAGTGAAGGGCGACAAGACCGAGAAGGTCACCGCCGAGAGCCTGCTGATGGCGATTGGCGTGGTGCCGAATCTCGACGGCCTGCTCTCGCCCTCGGTCAAGGTCAAGCTCACCGAGCGCGGGTATGTCGAGGTGGGCGACCGCTATGAGACGAACGTGCGCGGGATTTACGCGGCGGGGGACATCATCGGGCCGCCCTGGCTGGCGCATGTGGCGACCTTCGAGGCGATTCAGGCGGTGAACGGCATCTTTGGCCACGCCGAACCCGAGCGGGTGAAGGAGTTCCCGGGCTGCACTTACTGTCAGCCGCAGGTGGCCAGCATCGGCCTCAGCGAGAAGGCGGTGAAGGATAAAGGGCTGAAATACAAGATCGGCAAGTTCCCCTTCACGGCCTCCGGCAAGGCGGTGGCCTCGGCGCACACCGAGGGCTTTGTCAAACTGATTATCGGTGAGGAATACGGCGAGATTCTCGGGGCCCACATCATCGGCTCTGAGGCGACCGAGCTGATCGCCGAATATGGCCTCGGCATGCGTCTGGAAGCGACCAGCGACGACATCCACAACACCATCCACGCCCACCCGACGCTTAGCGAGATGCTGATGGAAGCCGCCGCCGCCGCCCACAACGAGGCCATCCATATCTAA
>CAYQTM010000469.1:0-1663 GCA_964420355.1 uncultured Opitutales bacterium | reverse complement strand
GTGGCCCCAGGCGGTTCCAAGTGCGCAGCCACGGCACCCTCCCCCTCCGCCGACGCGGTGAAGTCGCCTGCCGCGCCGGCCGCGGCTGAAGGCGAGACCGTGCGAACGGAGAAGCTGGTAAAGCGCTTTGGGCGGCGTCAGGTAGTGAACGAAGTCGATCTCTCGCTGAGCGCCGGCGAGGTGGTGGGGCTGCTGGGGCCGAACGGCGCGGGCAAGACGACCACCTTTTACATGATCGTCGGGCTGATCCGCGCCACCGCGGGCGAGGTTTATTTGAACGACCGCGCGATCACGCGTCGCCCGCTCCACCAGCGCGCCCGGCTGGGCATCGGCTACCTGCCGCAGGAGCCCTCGATTTTCCGCAAGATGACGGTGCGCGACAACATCCTCGCCGTGCTCGAAACCCTGCCCCTCAAGCGCAAAGAGCGGCTGGAGCGCCTCGACCAGCACCTCGACGAGCTCGGCCTGACCGACCTCGCCGGTCAGAAAGCCTACACCCTGAGCGGCGGCGAGCGGCGGCGTCTGGAGATCACCCGCGCCCTCGTGCCGCGACCCAAATTCCTCCTGATGGACGAGCCATTCAGCGGGGTCGACCCCATCAGCGTGAGCGATGTGCAGAACATCATCGTGGAGCTGAAGCAGCGCGGGATCGGCATCCTCATCACCGACCATAACGTTCGTGAGACCTTGCGCATCGTCGACCGCGCCTACCTCCTGCACGACGGGCGGGTGCTCTGCGAGGGCGACAGCCAGACGCTCATCCACGACGAGAGCAGCCGCCGCTTCTACCTCGGCGAGGACTTCGATCTCTGACCCATGCCGCCACCAACCACAGATACGCCGACCCCGCGCGAAATCCTCAAAAAGGTGCGGCAGATCGAAATCCGCACGCGGCGGCAGGTGACTGAGGCGCTTTCGGGTGCCTATCACAGCTCTTTTCGCGGGCGCGGAATGGACTTTGAGGAGGTGCGCGAATATGCGATGGGCGACGATGTGCGGTCGATCGACTGGAACGTCACCGCCAAGATGGATCGCCCCTTTGTGAAGATTTTCCGCGAGGAGCGCGAGCTGACGATCCTGATCGTGCTCGATCTCAGCGGCTCGGGCAGCTTTGGCAGCACCACCCAGAGCAAGCGCGAGCTGGCCGCCGAGCTGGCGAGCGTGCTGGCCTTCTCGGCGGCGCGTAATGGTGACAAGACTGGGCTGCTGCTCTACACTGACGCGGTGGAGCGCTACATCCCGCCGGGCAAAGGGCGGCAGCACATCCTGCGCATCATCCGCGAGATGCTCTACTTCGAGCCGCGCGGACGGCGCACCCACACGCGGCGGGCGCTCGATTATCTGAACCGCGTGACGCGGCGGCGGGCGGTGGTTTTTCTGATTTCGGACTTCCTGCAATCGGAGGGGCAAGCGCACACGCAGGAAACTGAGGCGGAGGCATCGCCGCTGGGCGAGGCGCTCAATCAGAGCGTCAAAGTGACGAACCAGCGACACGATCTGATCTGCGTGCGCCTGAGCGACCCGCGCGAAGAAGTGTTGCCGGACGTGGGGCTGATTACGCTGGAAGACGCCGAAACCGGCGAGCTGATCGAGCTGGACACTGGCAGCCGCCCCGTCCGCGAGCGCTATGCCCGCCTCAACCGCGAGCGCAGTGAGAAGGTCG
>CAYQTM010000468.1:0-1666 GCA_964420355.1 uncultured Opitutales bacterium | reverse complement strand
GAAGTGCCAGGGCTTGAGCGATTCGGCGATGTGGAGGTTGTGGCGCGGGTGGACGCGGCGGCGCTCGGAGAAGGGCTGCACGTCGTTCCAGCAGCCATCGAGCACCTCGAAGTTGCCGAGGAAGTGGAGGTTGAAGGCGTCCTGATCGAGGCAGGGGAAATTGGCGGCGTGGGCGCGGCTCAGCTCGATGAGGGCTTCGCGGTGGTGGCCGTCGCGCCATTGGGGCAGGTGGAAGCAGACGAAGCCAGAGTTAAAGTAGGGGAAGTCGGCGGGGTAGCCGTGGCGCTGGCAAAAGTCGGGGTCGAGCTTGTTATGGGGTTCGAGCACGGCGGCCAAGGGGCGCTCTTGGGGGCGGCCATCCAGCTCGGCGAGGTCGCGGTTGACCAGGATGTCGGTGTCGATCAGAATCAGGCGCTCGGCTTCGGCAGGCGCGTATTCGGGGGCGAAAAACTTGGCATAGACCGCGCGGGGAAGGCGGTCGTTCTCCTGCAGACTGCTCAGTTGGGCGTCGTCAAAGTCGTGGATGCTCAGCGCCGCCCGCTCGCCAAAGGGCGCGAGCGCCGTCTGCAAATCCGCGCGCTGCTCCGCGCTCAGACCCAGCGAAATCACGGTCAGATGCGCCCGCCGACGCGCGTCGAGGTTGCTCATCACCGAGGCCGCCATCGCGACCAGCCCCGGAAACACCCGCCCGTCGGCCACCGCCGCAAAGTAGATCGGCTCGTCTGCGCTCTCGGCTTGCATTAAGGTAAAACGGCAAGACGCCCCCGCGATTAAGCCAAACTCGACCGCACCCGTTTGGCCGCGCGCTCAGAGGATTTCGCCGGGGGTGTAATTTGCGGCGTCGGGGAAGCGGGTGCGCCAGGGTTCGAGGGATTCGAGGAAGGCGTCGACCTGGTCGCTGGCGCGGCCCGTGGCGGTGCGGCCTTTTTCGGCGATGGCGCTGAGGGTGGCGTCGGAGAGGCCGAGGCGGTTGTCGCCCGCGAGGCGTTCCAGCAGGTCGTTGGGGGCACCCTCGCGCACGCGCTTGGAGGCTTCGAGGGCGTGCTCTTTGATGATCTCGTGCGCGGTCTCGCGTCCGACGCCCACCTTGACGGCCTCCATCAGCACGGTGGTGGTGAGCAGGAAGGGCAGTTGCCGCTCGACCTCGGCCTCGACCGCCGGTGCCCAGATCTCCATCTGCCGCAGCACGGTGATCCAGGTTTCGAGCAGCCCGTCGAGCGCGTAGAAAGCGCCCGGCAGAGCCACCCGGCGCACCACCGAGCAGGAGACATCCCCCTCGTTCCACTGGTCGCCGCTCAGGTGGCCGGTCATCGCGCGGAAGCCGTGCAGGATGGCGTTCAGCCCATTCACGCGCTCGCAACTGCGGCTGTTGATCTTGTGCGGCATGGCCGACGAGCCGGTCTGCCCCGGAAGAAAGCCCTCGCTGGCGATCCCCTGACCCGCCATCAGGCGCAGCGTCTTGGCAAAATTGGCCGGCCCCGAGGCCAGCAGGCAGAGGGTCGACAGCACCTCATCGTCGCTGCTGCGCGGATACACCTGCCCGACCACGTCCCAGGCCTGCGGCAGCCCGAGGTGCCTGAGCACCGCCGCCTCGACGCCCGCCACCGACTCGGAGTCGCCCTCGAAGAGCGAGAGCAAGTCCATCTGCGTGCCGACCGCGCCCTTC
>CAYQTM010000467.1:0-1672 GCA_964420355.1 uncultured Opitutales bacterium | reverse complement strand
TTCTGGGTGGCGACGGCGATCCCGCCACTGGTGGTGGGCGTGCTCGCCGTGCTCAAGTTTATTGGAAAGATCTGACGATGCCGAAAGACACCCACAGCGAGGCCTTCGCCGACTTCGACCGCGCGCTCAAGAGCTACTTGCGCTACAACAAGCGCGGGCTGGGTTCGCTGGTGGAAAACCGCTCGAAGAAGCTGCAATGGGAGCTGTATCGGCAGTTCAAAGCCACCGCGCCGAGCAAGGAAAAGATCGAGATGGAGGCTCGGGCTCAGGGCTACGCGATCAAGCGGCGCAAAGGTTCGGACGGCAAGCGCCTGACTGTCAAGCAGGAGCTGACGCTGCGGAAGCGCTCGATTGGCTGGCTCTCGGTCAGCTTCCTTTTCAAAGCCTGGCGAGCCAACCGCGACGGCCAGAGCGCGAGCTACGCCGCCAAGTCCCGCCGCAACCGCAAGATCGGGCGGGCGCTCATTCGCACCGCGCAAGGCCAGCGCCGCCCCTACGTCCGACTGAGCAGTTTTTTGGAAGGCGTCGTCGTGCAAAATCGCAGGCAGCGCATCGCCGATAAGGCGCTCCGAGCGCAGGCGGCCGACATGCGCATTTACATAGCCCGCAAGCAGCGCGAGCAGTGGGAACGCGCCTTCACCCGAATCGGCAAGGCCACCGTCCAGCTCTTCCGGTAGCTATCGACCTCAAGCCAAGACCCAGAGACCCCAAGCATGTAACTTTCTGAAATCCTCCCCACCGTCACTGGCCACCTGCGTGCCGATTCCTTTCTCGCTGGACTGGAAATCATCGCGAACATCGAGCCGGAGCACAACCGCCGCCTCGAAACCGCGCTGCGCGAGACGGGTCTGGTGCTGGTCGTGGTGCAGGCCTCGGGGCAGCCCATCAGCAGCAATGCGCCGCTCCTCCATCTGGAGAGCGAGGTCGTGGTTTCGGTGCTGGAAAATCCCGCACAAAACCAGACCGGTAAGACCTGCCTGCAAGTCGCCGAGCACGTCCTGCAAGCGCTGCATCAGGCGGAGTGGGGAAGCCAGCCGGGGCTGCGGAGCCGCTTCGCAGTTGACACGCCCGCCTACGAAGCCGGCCCCCTCGACAGCGGGCTGGTGATCTACTTCTGCAACTTTCTCGTCAAAACCATCCAAAGCTGACCCACCATGCCGCGCTCCCTTGTCGTTGGAAATCACCTCTACTTTGCCCGCGAAGGCTCGACCGTCGGCGCAACCACGGTTGCCATCGATGCGAAACCCGAATCCGAACCGACCACCGACTGGCTGAACCTCGGGATCATCTCCTCGGCCACGCCGCGCCGCGAGGCCAATACCATCGAGGTTTTCCGCCCGTTTCCCGGCCATCTGGAGCTGCAAAACCGCATCCGCACCCGCCAGAAGCTGATGATCGACTTCACTTTTGAAGAGGTCTCAGCGCTGCTTTTGGAGGCACTGTTCGGGTCGGCGGAGATCGACATGAGCGGCGACCCGGCAGGCAGCTACATCCCGCTGGCTTCCGCGAATGGGCCACGCGGCTGGTTCAAGTTTCAGGAGTATGACCACGACGATCAACTGATCAACGTCCTCGACATCTGGGGCGAGCTGGAGGTCGAGAGCATCGAGTTTGGCGACCAGAGCCAAGTGGTGAGCATCCCCGCCGTCCTGCACCGCATCAAAAGCCCGCT
>CAYQTM010000466.1:0-1674 GCA_964420355.1 uncultured Opitutales bacterium | reverse complement strand
CGGGCAAAAGAACAAGTCGGATTGCTACACTTATTTGCTGACAAGCCCTTAGCGGAGGCCGTGCTGGCGCGACCACTCGGCAAGGGGCTGGACGACGGCGCGGTCGGAGTAAGAGAGGTCGACGTTGACGTTGCGCGCGAGTGTGGCATCGGCGTCGTCGAGGGCGAGGAGCACGCCGCGCAGGCGCTCGATCTGGCGGGCGTAATCGCCGGGGCGAAAAACGATCTCGGGCACCACCGCGCTGCGCACGGCCAGCACCGACCCCAGGCTCTCGGGTGCCTCGGGCATGAAGCCGCTGCAATCCACCACCCGAACGGTTTGCGCCAGACCCGGGGCCTCTGCTCGCAGCGCCGCCAGTAGTTCGGCGACGTGCTCGATCCCGCGCACGGGTCTGAAGCCGCCGCCCGCTGCCCGCTGCAGGCGCAGGCCGCCCAGCCAAGGGAGCCGCCCCAGCCGTTCGGGCGCGTAATTAAAGCCTGCGTAGATCACGCCGTCGCGAGCCACCAGCAGCCGCCGCTCCTGCCCATCGATGGCGGCGCGGATCTGCGCGAGCGGCTGGCGCTCTTCTAAAGTGATGCTGAGCTTATCGGGAAACCGCCGCTGAACGCTGGCGTGGCGCACCTGCGGGGTAGCCTCGATGCGCTGCTTGAGCTGCACGATGTCCACCTCCAGCAGCGGCTGTCCGAGCGGCAGCCCAACCAGGCGGTCGAGCCAGGCATCGGTGAGCGTGCCATCGGTCGCAAAAATAACCTTGCTGACCGGCTCCGACTTATTCGACAAGACCACCTCGGGGCGGTGCTGATACAGCAGATACCCGCCGTAGCCCAGCCCCGCTAGCAGGAGCATCGCCGTCAAACCGCCCGCCAGCGCCTTCAGCCCGGCACGCATCTGCCGCCAGCGCAGCTCCGCCGAAGCCGGGCGCTGCGGCGCGCGCTGCTGTATCGACCGCCAGTCCTGCGGCGGGCTCGAACCACGATTCTGCGATCGACTGGCCATTGAATCCTCCCAGCGCAGTAAAAAACTACCAGTACACAAACTGCGCTGCAAAAGCCTATAGCGCAGCTCACCCGTTAAATCGAGTAAAAAGACGCATCTCCGCAAAATTAAACTCGCTACAAGCGACTGCGATCCTGCTATACAGAAGCCGGTCGCAGCCATTCAGGGGCACCCAGGAGTAAGGCGCTCCGGCGTCTTGATACGCAACTCCCGCGACACCCGAAAGTTGCAGGGCATCTCAAACTGAGCACTTGCCGGGTGTCCATTTACGCGCGGCACTTCATAACGGCTTGACTCCGCCGCATTGATCGCAGCTTTAGCGAAGGCATTATTAGTCGCGTCGAGCACTTCATCGACCGTTACGCGCCCCCGCGTATCAATCGTCACCAGCAAGAGCACTTTGCCTTCCTTGTTTTCATTATACATGGCGGGCGGATAAACCAGCTTGCCCTGTTCGACGATTTTGGGAAGCGCATCGAGCTGTGAAAGCTGATAAGTGCTGCCCGAGCTACCTATCGACGAGTAACCGGAGCCGGCGTCACCAGCGTCATGAGTCTGACAACCCGCCAGCAAAGCGCACCCGGCACATGCAAGCCCCAAAAATGGACGAGATAGAGAATTCATGGGTGTGATTAAAAGTGCGGGGTAAAGATTGTTAATTTTGCCAGTAGTTTTCCC
>CAYQTM010000465.1:0-1679 GCA_964420355.1 uncultured Opitutales bacterium | reverse complement strand
GGGCGCTTTGCAGGAGCACCTCAGTGCTCTCGTCCCCGTAGGGCGAGAGCATGATCTGGCGCATGTGGACGCTCTCGGTCTGGTAGAACCGAATCTTGTTTTCGTAGTAGAATTGCTCGATCTTCTCTGGGCTGATCTCGGCTTCGGTGCGCTGCTGCTGCGAGCGCATCACGCTCACGACGATCTCTTCGAGAATCTCGCGGCGGAACTCGCGCATGGTCATGTTCTGCTCCTTGAGGTAGTCGAGCAGCCGCCCTCGGTCGCCATCAAAATCGACCGCCAGCCGCTCCTCTAAGCGGTCTTCGACAAAGGCACCGGGGATGCGAAACTTGTCCTGATCGTAATACTCCTCGATGATGAGCACCCGGTCGATCTCGTTCTGCAAAATCTCCCGCGCGATCTCGTCGACCCGCATCTGGAATTCCGCCCCGTTACGGGCGTCGCGGGCGATCTGCGGGATGAGCGGCGCCATTTTGCGGCGCACCTCTTCGAGGGTGATGACGCGCCCCTCGACGATGGCGGCGATCCCGTTTTTATAACGCTCCTCCCAGGCGCGGTCGGCACGCTCGCTGGGGCTGGGCTGAGCGATTAGAGTGGGGCTGAGCAGCCCGCACAAGAGGCATATAATCGGTAAAATTTTTGTCATCCTAATACTGCTAGACTAGCGCACAGGCCAATTTGTTCAAGCTGTATTCCGCAAGTCGCGCGGCACCGAGCCGTATGCACCGCCCTAAGTCATGAAATGCTAACGACTTTCTACTTACTGAGGCGTTATCCTCAAGGAATCGGCAATTTGAGCGACTTATAAGGCGGAATGAAGGTGTCCACTGACAGCCCTCAGGAGGCCGATGCGCCTCAAGTGGAAGACAATCGCTGGCGACTGGCCTTGGAGTGCGCGGGCGATGGGATCTGGGATTGGAACGCGGTGACCAATCGCGTTTATTATGCGCCCGCATGGAAAACGATGCTGGGCTACAGCGAGTCGGAGGTGGGCGACAGTTTCGACGAATGGAAGAAGCGGGTGCATCCACAGGATTTGCCTGGCTGCTTGAGGGATCTGGAGCGGCACTTTTCCGGTGAAACGGCGTTTTTCTGCAACGAGCACCGGAGTCGCTGCAAGGACGGCAGTTGGAAGTGGATATTTGCCCGTGGGCGTGTGGTCGAGCGGGCACAGGATGGCTCGCCCCTGCGCATGGTCGGGATCAACACCGATGTCACAGAGCAAAAGGTCGTGGAGGAAGAACGCGATCAGGCCGAGTGTGACTTGGCCAAGGAAAAGCAGGTCTTGGAAGCGATGGTGACCGCCACGACGGCGGGTCTCTGGGACTGGGATTTACGGCGCAACACCACCTACTACAGCCCGCGCTTTAAGGAGATGTTCGGTTACACGGACGATGAGCTGCCGAATATCCCCGAGACCTGGCAGAGCCTGATCGTCAAGGAGGACTTGGAGGTGGCGAGCCAAAACTTTCAGAAGCATGTGGCCTCGAAAGGGCGTGAGCCTTATTTTCAGACGGTGCGCTACCACCACAAGGATGGCTCGACCGTGCATGTGATCTGCGCTGGGAAGGTGATCGAGTGGACGTCCGATTGGGAGCCTCTGCGAATCGTGGGTTGTCATGTCGACGTGACGGAGCAGCTTCGGATGCATGAGCAATTGCGCCACTTTTTTGCCCACG
>CAYQTM010000464.1:0-1682 GCA_964420355.1 uncultured Opitutales bacterium | reverse complement strand
CGAGATGCTCGAGATGCTCGCGCATCATCCGGTCGAGGGCGGCGAAGGTGGCGCGGGGATCGGCCTCGAGCTCGGCGGCCAGCAGGGGCGCCGTGCGCTGGACCCACGCCATGTGCGCATCGCGTTCGGCACGGGCGCGCGCGAAGACCGTGCGCCGCGCCTCGTCGGCATCGATCAGCTTGCCCTGCTCGCGCTCGAAGGCCAGCCGGGCGCGCTGGACCTTGACGATCTCGTGCAGCCGCTTCGCCTCGGCCAGCGTGGCGGTGCGGGTGGTGGCAGAGGGCGCGCCACCCTTGTAGCGCCGGGCGGGGTCGAGGTTGGTCTCGATCCAGGCGAGCCCCTCGGCCACGTCGATCCGGCCGTCGCTGCGCACTGGCAGCCCCTCGGCCACCAGCTGCGAGATGCGCCCCTTGGTCAGCCCGACGCGGGCGGCGAAGGCGCTCTTGGTCTCGGTCCCGTCGAGTTTAGGCATGACCGGCCCTCACGCTGGCGATGCAATGCGCTGCGGGTCCCCACATACGAATGTGCGCAGGAGGAACCGCCGCTTTCCCGATCCTTCCGGCTTGACCCCGCCTCGTGCGGGCGGGCTCGGCGCCTCGAATGACGCAGCGGTGACGCAGGAATGACGGGGTTTCCGGCGCAAGTCCCTGAAAGTGTTGAGATGACGCACCTCCCCCAGCATCCTTTTGAATAGGGGGGAATGGAATGATGGAGGGGGAGAGGGATTTCCCCGTTATCAAAAAGGTTGAAGCCAAGTGCGTCATCTCAACACTTTCAATGGGTTGCGCGTCAAAGTCCGTCATTCTTGCGTCACCATTGCGTCACCGTAAGGCCGACGAAGAAGCGCCCGGAGCTGGTGCGCTTGTGCTGGATCCCGGCGACCCGGGCCTGCACGCGCTGGACGAAGCCGTTGATGGCGGGCAGCTTCTCGGGCTTGTAGCCCTCGGCCAGCGCCCAGTTCTGGAAGCGGAGATGCGCGTCGCGCGTGGCGATGGTCGGCCCGCCGTTCACGATGGGCACGACCTTCACGCAGGCATCCACCCATGCGGCGACGGGATCCTCGCTCAGCACCCATTCGAGGAGTTCCTCGTGGCAGCTCTGCGGGATGGCGTAGTTGCGCTGGCGGATCAGCCGCGATGCGCCCTCCACCGCCCATGCCAGCAGCAGGTCCGGTTCCTCGGCCGCGATGCGCTTGCCGATGTCCTCGACGCGCTCCTCCAGCGGGATCGTCCGCGTGAAGGTGATCAGCAGCAGGCGGCGCTGCACGCCCCGGTCCACGCCGCCCTTGAAGCTCGGCAGCTGGTTTGCGGCAAAGAGGTTCTGCGCCACGGAGCGGAACTCCACCCGGCTCTTGTAGACGTCGCGCCCCTCGATGGGATCGCCGGTGACGACCGCCTTGAAGGTGTCCGATGCGATGGCCTCGGCCGAGAGCTCGTCGGAGGCGTTGAGCAGCTTGCCCACCAGCCCGATGACGTGCCGCTCGTCGCCCATCTTCGAGGCGGGGACCGAGCAGATCGCGCTTTCCGGCAGGAGGCCGCGGGCCAGTTCGAGCACCTGGCTCTTGCCGTTCTCGGCGGTCTTGCCGTGCAGCACCACCGCGCGCGGCTGCATCAGCCTTGTGGCGTAGCCGAGCGCCGCCGCGCCGCAGACCTCCGCGAGCAGCGCGCATTTCGCCTCGGCGT
>CAYQTM010000463.1:0-1711 GCA_964420355.1 uncultured Opitutales bacterium | reverse complement strand
CGACCACCAGCACCTCGTCGGGCGGACGGGTCTGCTCCAGCAGCGAGCCGAGCGTCTGCGCAAGATAGGGCTCGGCCTTGTGGCAGGGTATGATGACGGACAATTTCATGCGACGTGCGTGGGAGTGGGTGCGAGCGCCGCAGCTTTTTCGAGGGCGTCGGCCAGCCGCTCGGGCGCAACCCGCATATCGCGTTCCAGCGGGTGCGCCTCGCCGCAGCCCTCGGCTCGAACGATGGCGTAGGGCAGATGCAGCGCCGCCGCGCAGGCGTAGAAGTTGGGGTTGGGAAAGCTGAGATCGGCGATCTCGATCACCCGCGTGCCCGTCTGGCAGAAGAGGATGTTGGCCAGCCCCGCCCCGTGCGGTGCCACGACCAGCTCGGCCTCCTGCATCAGGCGCACCTGATCGGCGAAGTCCAGCGTCTCCATCACGACCGTCTCGATCCCGTGGCGCTCCAGCAGCGGTGCCAGCTCGGCTTCGTTGACCAGCCGACGTCGGGGCGCATCGCGGCGGCTGATGAAGAGGCGACGCCGCATCTGCCCGCTGGGCGGGGCTGGGCAATGCTTCCGCAGCGAGCGCAGCAGCTCGGGGCGAAAGCGGTCGGTGTTGAAGAGCATCACTTCCTCGAAGTGCAGCGCCCGCCCGATCTCCGCCTTGGCAAAGCGCTCGGGGTCGAACCCGAAGCAGCGCAGGCTGGCGTCGACAAACCCCGGGCGCTCGTCTGCCAGATAGATGAACTCCGGGCTGACCCCGCGCTCGCGCAGCAGCAGCAGCTTGGGCAGGTGGGCGGTCAGCCAATGGGCAAAGTTGTGGCAGGAGCGCTCGAGAATCCACACGCCGGTGCGGCTGCGCACCGGACTGCCCGCGAGCGCCCGCCGGTGCACTGGGCGAAAGGCCATCTCGCGCACATCGATGTAGCGCCCGCGCCCGTTCAGCGCCGCCACCCAAATCTGCCCCTCGTCGTCGCGCACCGGCGCGATCGTGCAGTCGGGCACGCTGGCCAGCTCGGTTGCGCCGTTGCACCGCTCGGGCACATCGCGAAAGGCGTAGCCCCACCAGCCGCGGTTGGCGGGCAGCTCGGCGCGGTCGGCCACGTTGAAGGGCAGGGCGTGAGGCTCCCGACTGGTGGGGTGGATGACCTCGTTTGCGCGGGGCGCGGCGGCGTCGCGCAGGGAGATGGGCGGCACTTCGGTGTAGCGCGTCCAGCGCGGGTGCAGTCCGCTGCGAACGGCGGTGGTGGCGGTGGTTTGCCAGCCGCTGGTGAGTGCTTTTTTGATTCGTGTGCGCATATGCGTTATCGATGGAAAATCAGTTGGCGAAGAAAGGGGTGTCGGAGCGGTAGGTGCGCGCGCCGTATTTGGCGTCGTGGTGGCTCGGGCGATGGGGTTTGCCGTAGGCGAGGTTGCGCAGGCGGGCGCGCCAGCCCGGCGCTGGAATTTCGGCGCGGGCGTGGCTGCCGGTGGGCATTTCGAGGAGGATCGCGCCGCTGGCCTGACGCCCGGTCAGTCGCCAACCAGTTGACTCGATGGTGCGCTCGAAGTCCCCGCGCTCGACGGGCAGGGGTTCGGGCTGGGTCGTCCAGAGGGCGCTCTCGGGCGGTTCGTAAAAGGCGGCGATCAGCGAACGGAGCGACCACAGGCTGCTGGCCGGCCCAGAGTAGGGGTCGAGCAGGCGGTAGTCCGCGCCGTGATAGCCTTGGGTGATGCACCCTTG
>CAYQTM010000462.1:552-1715 GCA_964420355.1 uncultured Opitutales bacterium | reverse complement strand
GGATGATGACATAGTCCTTGGCGTAGGCGGTGCGGTCGAAGGCGCGGCACATGCGGTCGACCAGACTCGGCCAGTGCGCCTGGGGGTCGCTCAGGTAGCGGCGGGTGAAGCTGCCGTCGACCGCGATCGGGCTCATCGCCTCGATTGGAATCGCCGTCTTATATACCGTATCGAGTAAGAAAGAATCCTCGTCGATCTTGTGCCCCTCGACCTCGACAAATCGCTGGCCGATGGGCTTAATGTAGCCCACGCGGTCGGTCTTGGCGCGCATGGCACCAAAGAGCCCGAGGCAGGTGGTGGTTTTGCCATCGTTGATCCGCGTGGCGGCGACAAAGATGCGCTTGGTCGTGGTGTTGCGCGGCTTGAGTTGCAGGGCATCCTTCTCATCGCCAAAGGGCGAAGGCTCGATCAAGGTGCGCGGTGGACGCGTCGGGCGCGCACTGCGCAAGGCGGCCTCATCGTTCGGCAGCGGGGTATCGTCGGGCTTGGAAGGCTGGCTGGACATCGGCAAAGGGCAGTTCAGGTTCGTTGGATGCGGCACAGTATCAGCACCTTGCACAAAACGCAATCGCCGAGATAAGGCCTCAGACTTTGCCGTCTTTGCGCCAGCGGTAGAGGGTTGTGGGGTGGATGCCGAGGCGGGAGGCGACCCAGCCGAGGTCGTTGTCGCTGTCACGGAGGAGGCGGGTGGCCTCGGCGTAACGTTGTTTGCGGTTCATGGGGAGGCCGGCGGCGGGCTGGGGCTGGCGGTAGTGCGGCTCGGTGACAGGGGTCTCGCGAGTGTGGGCGGCGAAGGGCGGGCGGCTCGGTGGCCGGGTGATTTCGCTGGGTTCGGGCGGGCGATCCCACCAGGCGGCGCGCATGAGGGGCCCGTCGTAGTGGATGGCCATGCGCTCGATGGTCTGCTTGAATTCGCGCACGTTGCCGGGCCAGCCGTAGCCGCGAAACCGCTCGATCAGCTCGGGTTCCAGCCGCTAGAAGTTCTTCCCAAAGCGCTCGGAGGCTCCGCGCAGAAAGGCCATCGCCAGCTCGGGCAAGTCCTCCATCCGGTGGCGCAGCGGCGGCACTTGGACGGTCACCTCCGAGAGCCGATAATACAGATCGAGCCGAAAACGCCCCTGCTCGGCCTCGCGTTGGAGGTCGCGGTTGGTCGCCGCCACGAT
>CAYQTM010000462.1:0-542 GCA_964420355.1 uncultured Opitutales bacterium | reverse complement strand
CGCCGCGCCTGCCGCGTCTCCATAAAGCGCAGCAGCTTGGGTTGCAACTGGAGCGACATCTCGCCGATCTCGTCGAGAAAGAGCACCCCGCCGCGCGCCTCTTCGACCAGCCCTGGGCGGTCGCGCTCGGCACCGGTGTAAGCGCCTTTTTTCACGCCGAAAAGCTCGGCCTCCATCAGGTCGGTCGGGATGGCGGCGCAGTTGATCGACACCATCGGCTCGCGCCCCGAGGCCACCCGCAGCGCCTCCGAAACGCGTTCCTTGCCGACGCCCGACTCGCCGAGCACGAGCACGGTGGCCTCGGTGGGGCCGATCCGCCGGATGGCCTGCTTGACCGCCTGCATCGGGCCGGAGCTTCCGATCAGCAGATCGTTATTGATCTCGCCCTTGTTGCCGTAGAGCTGCCACCAGAGCGCCTGGGCTCGCGCGGCCTCCTCGACCGCAGTCAGCAGGCGCTCGTCCGGCTCGTTCTGGTCGATCACGTCCTGAGCGCCATCGCGGGCGGCGCGCATCACTCGAAAAGTGTCCAGCCCGTGCCCGAC
>CAYQTM010000461.1:0-1717 GCA_964420355.1 uncultured Opitutales bacterium | reverse complement strand
CAGGTTGGTGCCCGCCGCCACCGCGATCTCCACCTCGCTCAGCGCGCGCTTGTAAACGCGCAGATCGGAGAGCGCACCCCGGAAGAACATGTAGTGCAGGTCGGCGGCGCGGCGCGCCAGCAGCAGGTCGCCGATCTCGATGGGGGTCGGGTAGTTGCCGTAGCTGGCCTGAGCGCGGCTGCCGTTGAAATAGATTGCGGCGTGCTTGGGGCAGGCGGTGATCGCGATGTGCACCCAGCCGGACTCGACCGGGATCGGCGCGGACAGGAACTGCGTGCCCCAGTTGAACTCCAGCTTGCCATGCATCGCGGCGATGCGGAACTCGCGGCTCTCGCCCGACTTCTCGGCCAGCACGCCATTGCGGCTCCAGTCCTCGGCGTAAGCCCAGAAGCCCAGGGTCAGCTCGGTCAAGTTGTTCAGGTCGTCGGCGCTGGTGATGCGGGCGTAGGGCAGGGTGGCGGCATTGGTCGAATGCTGATTGCCGTCGAAGAACACGCCCTTGCGCGCCGTGCCCGGACAGGTGTGCCAGCGCGCGTCGTTCATCAGCGAGCCGTTCTCGGCGTCGGTTCCGGTGCCGCTGTCGTGGATTGCGGTGCCACTGCCTTCATCCAGACTCCAGTGGCTGACCAGATAGGGGTCGGTCTCGGCGTGAGCGGGGGCGGCGATTATGGAAAGTGTTCCAAGGACAAACAGGAGATTAGATAATTTCATAGCTACAGGGGTTGGCAAGTGTCACCATTCTCCCCTGTAAATTCGGCAAGACAATCCCATTCCAAGCGGTTGCTTTTACTAACCTGCTCAAGATTATTTTCTGCTCTAAATCGCGTTATAGAGCGGAAAATTCAGCGTTTCAATTCGCGTAAAAAGAATGTAACGCCAAATTTTAAGATTAGTAAAAACTCCGTTAATTGTAAAAAACGCCACGCCACTTATTACGACAAAAAAGTGAGCCTTCAAGCGGCACAAAATTGAAAACTGCTTCGCATTTTACAATCTTATAGCAAATCCATTTTTACAAATCGTTAAGATTCTCTAATCACTCAGATAAGCTGACCGATAGTGCGTTTGGAGCCTGTTTTGAACATTGTAAGGACATCGTAAAAATGCAGCGACCCCGCCGCCGCGCTCCTCGACAACACCGGAAAACCGTCAAAACACCCATCTGCCCACAAAAAAGCCCCACGGCCTCGCGAGGCCGCAGGGGAGCAGCGGCATCTTGCCGCTGAATCATTATACCAGTGGGGTGCGCTCAAGCAGCGCGTTGACGGGCGAGCCAGCGATCGGCTTCGGCCTGCGCCTCTTCACGGTTCTTGCCGTAGCGCTCCTGAATCTTGCCGACGAGCTTGTCGTAGTCGCCTTCGATCTGGGCGACATCGTCGTCAGTCATCTTGCCCCATTGCTCCTTGGTGCTGCCCTTGAGCTGTTTCCATTTTCCTTTGAGTACGTCCTTGTTCATAATTTGCCTGTTGGTGTGATGTTGAGATTGTGGGTGCTGCGTCGGCTAGGAGGCCGCTTCCCGGCGCATTTCGAGGTAAGCCTCGCGGACATCCTCCCAGGCGTCGCGCACATCGCCTTTGAACTCGCTCCAGTTCTCGGCGCTGGCGTTTTCTGCCTCGGACAGCTCGCTGTTCAGCTTGGCTCGCGCCTCGTTGAACTCCTCGCTGGCCTCTTCGGGGAGGTCGCGCCCAGTGCGACGCCACTGCTCGACGTGGTTGTT
>CAYQTM010000460.1:0-1719 GCA_964420355.1 uncultured Opitutales bacterium | reverse complement strand
AAGGGACTGACCGCCCTATCCCTGTTACTCCTGCCTCTCTGCGTTTTTGCCAAAAAGGAGCCACCCGCGCCGCCTCCGGTGAGCGATGCACAAGTGCTGCGCCACCTCAGCGCGCTGGAGCAGCGCCAGTGGTATGACGCCGAGCGCGAGGTCGAGCGCGGCAAGGATCTGATCGAGACGGGGCAGTGGTATCAGGAGCGCCAGCCTTCGATTTTGAACGAGGATCTGGACGTGGCCACCCTGCGCCAGCGCGGCAAAGAGATGGAGGCCGAGGGGCAGGCCATGATGGCCAAGGCCGAGGCCATCCTCAACCGCTTTCGCGAGCGCGTCGCCGCCCAGCTCGCGCCGCCCGAGGTGCCCGAAAAACCGCTCATCATCAGCTACGAGGTGACGGAAGCGATCTGGCCGCGCGCCCTCGATTACATGATCGAAGACTTGCAGGAATCGCTCTGGGCAAGCGGTTACAAGAAGAGCTTTTTCGGCGGCGCCTACATGCTGGAAGAGAGCCAATACCGCAAGGTCGAGCCAATGAGCGGCGCGGCGGCTCAAGCGCTGCGCGAGGGCGATGGCAGCCGTTTTTCCTTCGCCGGAGCCACCGATTTCGCGCTGAGCGAAGGCCAAATGGGACTCCAGCTCGACCTCCTGAACGCCGAGGGCAAGCCCATCCCTACCGAAGGCAAAACCGCCCTCATCCTGCTCGAAATCGTGCCCGCCGAGCGCAACCTGAGCCTGATGCTGAGCCTCCGCGCGGTCGATCTTCGCGACTGGCGGATTCTCGCTGCCCCGCTCCGACGCGTCGCCCTGACCGGCGATCTGGCCGCGCTGCTGGAAGTCGCACCACCGCCCGAAGAGGCCGCCCTTGCCTGGCCGAAATCGGTTTCGCTGGAAGATCCCAAGCACTTTATCGCGCAGGTGGCGAACGGCAATCAGTCCTTCCTCTTCCGCCTCGATTATCCGGCGCTCGACGCCATCGACCCGCAGATGCAGGCGGCTCCGCTCCTCGTCAAAACCGCGCTGCTCGATTTTAAGAAACTGAAGATCAACGATTTCGACTTCCTTTCCCGCATCACCAAGCGCGAAAACCCGGACGCCACCAGCGGCACCGCCAACGCCGCCTTCCAGCTCGACATTCTCGCCGACGCCGACGACGCCAAGACGCCCAACCTCAGGCTGAGCGGACGCCGACTCAACGCCCCTAACCTCCAGTCCATCGAGATCGCCGAGGGTAAGGTCGCCTTCTCCCGCACTCAAAACGTGCGCTTCGAGACCAGCGAGCCCCGCACGGCTCAACTTGCGGAGTGAATTCGAGCGAACGCGGCGGCTTTTGAAAAAGGATTCTCAAAAGCGGCTCCAGTCGGCGGCTGAGCGGGCGAATTATACGCTAGCGAGCCACCGATGCCGATCCAAGTCACTGCTCTTGTCTCTATTTATAAAGCCAGCCGATTCATCGTCGGCTGTCTGGAGGACTTGACGCGGCAGACGCTTTTTGAGCGCGGCGAAATGGAGATTTTGCTGCTCGACAGCGCCTCGCCCGAGAATGAATCCGAGCTGGCGCGCCCCTTTGTCGAGCGCTTCCCCGATCTCATCCGCTACCGGCGAACCGAGGCGCGCGAAGGGCTTTACGCGACCTGGAATCGCGGCACCCAAATCGCCCAAGGGCGCTACCTCACCAACGCCAACACCGACGACCGCCACGCGCCCGACTGCCTGGAGCGTCTG
>CAYQTM010000459.1:0-1721 GCA_964420355.1 uncultured Opitutales bacterium | reverse complement strand
GGTGTGGCAATCGAAATAACTGAAGGTCTAATCGAAAACGCTTTGACCTTTGAATTCAGACCTTTGACCTTTGACCTTTGACCTTTGAACTCAGAACTAAATCTGCATCCGCATCAGGGTCTGGTAAGACTCCATCAGCTTGTTGCGCACCTCGACCATCATGGTGAAGGCCACCGAAGACTCCTGCGAAGCGATCATGCTCTGGTGCAGGTTATCGCTCTCGCCGAGCATCACTTTCTTGGTCTCGGCCGCCGCAGCCTTCTGCTTGCCATCTACCGAGTGAATAAAATCGCGCACCGCCGAGCCGGGGTCGATCCCCTGACCAGGCTGCACAAACTGGGCCGGCGCCAAGCCTTCCATCTCGTGCGGAGTCGGCATATTGAAGCTGCCCTTGGCGAGCGCATTCTTCTTCGCGCTGTCGATAATCGACTGCACGTCGGCATCCATTTTGCCGTTAGCGGGAATGCCTTGACCCTTCATCAGGGAGGGACTCAGGCCTTGGATTGAACTTATGAGGGACATACTGGATTCAATTTAGGAATTAACGGGAACTGGGAAAATATTTGTCTGGGGAGCTGGGACTCCCCCCGGCGGCTACATACCGATCGCCATCGCCTGCTGCGCCATCTGCCGCGCCGTGCGGACGACCGTCAGGTTGGCCTCAAAGGAACGCGAGGCCGTGATCAGATCGACCATCTCGCGCGACACCTCCACATTCGGCATCTGCACCATGCCCTTGTCGTCGGCGTGCGGGTGCCCCGGATTATAAACCGCCGGCCCCGGCTTGCTGTCATCGTCGACACTGTTCACCTTGATCGTCTTGAGCGCCAGCTGATCAACCCCTCGGGTCGCGTGGTCTTGCAGCACCGACTCGAAGGTCACCACCTTGCGCTGGTAGGCCTTGCCATCGGTGTCGCGCGTGTTCTGCGCGTTGGCGATATTCTGCGCGATCACATCCATGCGCAGTTTTTCCGCATTCAGCGCATCCGAGGTGGCTTGTATTCCGGGTAGAAGATCCATGGTGAGAGGGATTCAGGGGCGAGCCGTAAAAAAGTGAGAGAAAGAGAGGGGAAGCAAAGATTAGCCCATCGAAGGATTGCCAGTGATCGCCACCTTGAGCTGCTTGATGCTGCCACCGACGCGCCCGCTCAGGTATTCATAGGCCATCGCATTCTTGTTGATCTCCAGCAGCTCGCCATCGAGCGAGACGTTGTTGCCATCGGCGCGGGTGCTCGTGGCGGTCAGATCGAGGCTCAGGCTGGGCTGCATATTATTGACCTGACGCATGTCGCCCGTGCGCGCAGCGGCGTTGAGCTTGGCCTCGAAATCCGCCGAAACATCGACCCGCTGATAGCCGGGCGTATTGACATTGGCCAGATTCGCCGCCAGTGCCCGCTGACGCAAATGCGCCGCATCGAGCATCTTCTTTGCAACTTGGTAGTTCTCGCTGCCAAACAATCCTTCGATCATGCCAACCAACAATGCACCCGCCATGCCACCCGCAGACATCGTCCCACAACCCACTGACCTACAGCGATTTAAGCTATCAATAGCCGCGTATCATCAGCGCCAAGGCAGAAATTTCCTCCCCCAACCCACCCAATTCGAGCGCTTCCTGCCACCCTCCCCTGCCCTTTCCCCCACACCCGGCAAATCCTCCCCCTCAATCATTAGAGTGGTTTTCGATGAGCCGTGCCAAGCTGGTTGAGCGACAAAGGCTT
>CAYQTM010000458.1:0-1745 GCA_964420355.1 uncultured Opitutales bacterium | reverse complement strand
CCCTTCAAATTCGGGGAACAAAGCGTCCGCGCCCGCGGTTTTGAGGTGCACCTGAGTCAGATAGACCACCTCGACCCAAGGCAGGGTCTGCCGGTAGATCATTTCTCCGCCACAGATAAAAACCTCTTTGTCGGTCTCCAGCTCGCGCACCTTTTCCGCCGCGTCGAGCACCTGCACGCCCGGCATTGCGCCCGCGCTGCGCGAAATCACGACCGTTTCGCGACCGGGCAAAGGACGTGACCCGATCGACTCGAAGGTCTTGCGCCCCATCACGAGCACCTGACCCATCGTGCGCTCCCGAAACCAGGCAAACTCATCCTTGATGCGCCACGGCATGGCATTTCCCTTGCCGATGACACGATCCTCAGCCATAGCGGCGATTGCGATAAGCCTGGGCATCAGCACTTTAGGAGTTCGGGGGTCATCCAGACGCTAAATCTGCCAATGAAGCGCCGCAGATCACAAACCCAGTGCCTGCTTGATCTCTGCCCAGTCGAAGGCGGCCACGTTGCCGTCGTTGTGGATGGCGTAAAAGACGCCTTCGGGGTGGCGTGGCAGGGGGCGCCCGTCGAACCAGATGCCATCGGTGTTGAGCGTGTAGTTGCCCTCAAAGCTGCCGAGATAGTCGAGGGTTTCGCGGTCGAGGATGTGGAAATAGTTCACGCGCTTGCCCTGATCGCTGAGGATCCAGTAGCCGCTGCCAGACGTCTCGCCCTCGACCAGCGCGATGCCCTCGGACTGCCCGCGGAAGAGACCATCGGCGATGGTCTGACCAGTGAAGTTGCCTTCGAGGTCATAAATTTTGACGTTGTGACCGGGTGCCTCCATCAGCTCGTCGGCGATCAGCAGCCGCCCGTGCTCGGGGTCGCCAAAGATGGACTCGACCACCATGAGCCGCCCCGCGCCATCGGTGTCGCCAAAGGTGGCCAGCAGCTCGCCCTCGCCAGTGCCGGGTCGCACGCCCTCGACCTCCACCTCGAAGAGGCGCACCCGGCGCGCGAGCAGATCACGCTCGGCAGCAACGACTTGCGCCTCGGTGCTCAGCTCGTCGTTATCCAGCCCGATGTCCTCCAGCTCGGCGGCGTCGGTGACGTAGGCGTGATAGAGCATCGGCTCGACCTTCTGCACCCAGAGGCCATAAGGGAGGGTCAGCACGCCCTCGCCAAAGGGGCCGATCGGCGTAAAATCCGGCAGCGCAAGGATTTGCACCCGCCCGTTATCGCGCTCGACCACAAAGCAGAGGTCGCCCACCACGCTGATGCCGTTGGGGCGATTGAACTGCCCCAGCTTATCGCCCAGCCCGCCGACGCGCGCGATAAAGGCACCGTTGGTGGCATCCTCGACCAGCAGGCTGTGCGTGTCCTTGGTGGTCGAGATGATCCAGCGCTGCCCGTCCTCGCCATGCCAGATGGCGGGCGAATCCACGTTCTCCGACAGGTCGCGCGAGGTAAAGAACACCTCGTTGACGGTCACCGGCTCAAAGCTCGGCTCCTGCCCAAAACCGGGCAGAGTCAGCAGGCCAGCGAGCAGAACAGCAATCAGACAGGACTTCATCATAGCCTCCTATGTAAATGGTTTGCCCCAGTATCGCAAGTCAAAGTTGCGACTTACCCTTTAAGCGGGTGTGATTAAAAGTGCGGGGTAAAGATTGTTAATTTTGCCAGTAGTTTTCTCACTCTCTGTTGGCTCTTTCGGCGCGGGCAGCAATCATTCTCTCAGCGGTATCTTTTCTCCAAGCCGCTCTC
>CAYQTM010000457.1:0-1746 GCA_964420355.1 uncultured Opitutales bacterium | reverse complement strand
CAAAGGCGCTCCGCTAAAGCCCTCCCCGTAACTGCCTTTCAACTGGATGCGATCAATAATTACACTCAATTCTAGACAATGTTTTGCAACATTGTAGGGGGCGCAACGACTACCCGGTGCGCCCGATGTGGAACATGTTGCTTGCCGGTATCGTCTTCCAGCACCCGAGCATCGAATCCCTGCTGCGCGAACTCGCGCGCAATCCCAGTCTCATGGAGGCCTGCGGCTTCGACCCGCTGCCGATTCAGCGCAAGCCCAACGCCCGGATCGTCACTGATCCTGACACAGGCGTCTCGCGCATTGAGGTGCCAGCCCCCGCGGAGCCGGCCCACGCGGTGCCCTCGAGCTGGAACGTCTCGCGCTTTCTGGCCAAGGTCATCGAGCTGGAAGAGACGCTCGGGATGATCAGCGAGCTGGCGGTGATCCTGCGCGAGCAGCTCATGGCGGTGCTGCCCGACTTCGGCCAGCATCTCGGCTTCGATGGCACCGACATCGCCAGTCACAGCACCGGGCGCGTGAGTCGCACCACGGGCCAGACCTCCGACCCTGATGCCGATTGGGGCCATCACGAAACCCATGGAGTCGATGCCGCCACCGGCAAGGCCTGGAAGAAGATCAAGCGCTGGTTCGGCGATGGGCTGCACCTGATCGCTGATACCCACTATGAGATCCCAGTGGCGTTTGCGCTCACGCCCGCCTCGGTGTCGGAACAGCCGACCCTACGGGCGATGATCCGCGATCTGTTCAGCGAGACCCCGGCGTTGGCGGAACGCTGCCGGGACTTTAGTGCCGATCGTGGGCTCGATAGCGCCGAGACCAAGGCGTTGCTGTGGGATGACGACGCCATCCGCCCATTGATCGACACCCGCGAGCTGTGGCGCGAGGAGAAAAACGACCCGGACGATGACCCCTCCAAACCCATCACCCGCCCACTCAATCCCGAGCGGGCCGACACGATCGTCCACACCGAAAAGGGCTCGGTTCAGTGCGTCTGTCCCGCCACGGGTGAGCAACGCGAGCTGGCCTTTCAGGGCTTCGAGGCTGCTCGCAACGCCCTCAAGTACCGCTGTCCGGCCGCGGCTTATGGCCTGGAGTGCCAAGGTCAGGCCCAGTGCCATCAGGCCGGCGGGGTGACACCCGGGGACTACGGACGTGTGGTGCGCATCAAGCTCGATGAACAGGATCGGCGCATCTTCGTCCCCACACCGCATGGCAGCCCCAGTTGGCAGCGCGGCTACAACAGCCGCAGTGCCTTGGAGCGCATCAACAACCGCATCGATCGCCACTTCGGCTTTGAGCTGCACTTCATCCGCGGCATCGCCAAGATGACCACCCGCGTCGGCTTGGCCATCGCGGTGATGATGGCCATGGCGCTTGGTCATGTCCGACAAGGGCGTCCCAAGCAGATGCGCTCGCTGGTGCAGCCGATCCTGGCCGCGGGCTAGCCCGACTTCCGCCCAAGCAGGCGGTTTTGGATCGGGGCAAGACTCTCGAGGGTGGTGCTTGCCTATGATTCGCGAGCGATGAGAATGGCTTTCATCTGAAGTGCCTCATGGCGCTCCCGTGCGCTTTGGAGGCCCCGTTCGCCCAGCTCCGCCAGCGGAATCGCTCTGGCGCTGCAGGGGCTTGGCGGCCGATAATCGCTACAGCGCAAATGTCTCTCTTTCAGATGCGCCACCACGGCGAATAGGTTATTGGCGCGCGGATTGCCCTCGGTGCTGAGCATGCGCATCAGGCTTTTCGGGC
>CAYQTM010000456.1:0-1755 GCA_964420355.1 uncultured Opitutales bacterium | reverse complement strand
CTTGAAGAACTGGAATTTGAGAATGTCGAGGCCGTGCTTTATGCCTTTCATCAGTATCAAGGTGGGCGCGCTGATTTCGCCGATGCCCTCCTCGGCCGCGTAGCTCGATTAAACGGCTGCTCGACCACCTACACCTTCTACAAAGTTGCCGCAAACACGCTCACCGACTTCACCGAACTGTAACACCTCCCCCTACTCCCCATTCACCATGATCGCCCACGTTTACAAACCGCGCCGCCGCAACGCGAAAGGCAAATGCGGAAATGCGTCTGGTGATGGGAAAAGAAGTCCACAGCCCCAATCCGACCGAAGTTATTCCAGATCAGCGTCACCCGTGGTCAGCACTTGACCTTGGCTCGGGAGTCTATGGGCTACCATACACTCTTTACGATTCCGAGAATAGCTGCCTTCAACGGTTCGCTGAGTGCATCCCAATGTTCGACAACCAATGCCAGCCGAGGATCATCCGAGCCAGAATTTTGTGAGGCTATTTGTGTGCAGCTGGGCTTGGCTGTTTTGCAAGTATATTGTCTATCAATATCTTGCGGGTTTCGGTTCTCGGGTTCGAGTCCCGGCTCTCCCACCACTTCAAAAGCCAATAGGAGAGGGGCGAGTCAGGGGTTGGTGCCGAGGCGCTGGAGGGCGGCTTCGGCGAGGAGGGTGCCGGGGAGGTTGGCGTCGAGTATGCGCTGGTAGAGCTGGCGGGCGGGGGCGTTGGCTTCGCGGTTTTCGTAGAGTCGGGCGAGTTCGAAGATGGCGCGCGCCATCCAGTGGCGTCCGGTGGCAGCGAGGGCGCTGGCTTGGTCGGGGTCGTCGAGGATGCGGTTGATGATGCGGAAAAAGACGGCTTCGGCGGCCTCGGGTTCGTCGAGGCGGAGCAGGCCGAGTGCCCACTTGGTGCCGGCTTCGGCGCGGAGGTCGACCGGGATGTCGGGCAGGTCGGTGAGGCGTTCATAGGCGGCGACGGCGGCCTCGATGCGGCGTGGCTGGAGCGCCCCGAGCGCCATGAGGCTGTCGGCGCGGGCGATCTCGGCGAGGTGGCGGCGCGGGTGCTGTGGGAAGCGGTCGAGCAGGGTCTCGTAGATGGTGATGGCCGCGGGGAAGCCGCCTTCCTGCTCGCGCAGGAGGTCGCCCTGCTTGAGGCGTGCGAAGAAGACCAACTCGCTTGCGGGGTAGCGTTCGATGAGGGTTTCGAGGAAGCGGAGGGCGTCAGGGAAGCCGGTCGAGCCGCGCTGTTCGGCGTTGAGCGCGGCCTCGTAGAGGGCGACGGGGGCGTGCGGGCTGTCGGGGTAGCGGTCGGCGAGCGCAACCAGAACCTGTTGGGCTTCAACGGTTTGGCCTTGGCGATTGAGGTAGGCGGCCTCGGTGAGAAAGCTGTAAACGGCGGCCTGGGTATCGGGATGCGCCTCGCGGAGCTGCCGCAGCACGCCGAGACCCTGCGTCTGGCTGTCGGCGGTGGCGCGGTCGAGCAGCACCTGACCGCGCAGCAGGAGGGTCTGGGCGCGGATGGCCGCCCGCTGCGAGGCCGGGAGCGCACCGGCAGGCAGGCTGTCGAGCGCCTCGACAATCCGCTCGGTGAGCGGGACGGTCGCCGTCGTTTCGTCGACCTCGACCGAGAGGCGCGCTTGCAGCCAGAGCAGACGCAGACGCAGATCGGTGGGCACGGCATCGGCCTGCTGCGACTCGACCAGCCGGCGCACCCGTTCGTATGCCTGCGCCAGTCCTGCCTCGCCCTGACGGCGCAATGCCTGAGCC
>CAYQTM010000455.1:0-1758 GCA_964420355.1 uncultured Opitutales bacterium | reverse complement strand
TCGGAGCGGCTGCTGCGCGAATACCCCATGCCGGAGCACGACGACACCACCGGGCGCAAAAGCACGAAGGACGAAAAGCTCGGCCGCAACAAGGCCGACGCCGCTTGCTACGTCACCATCGGACGCGCCGCCACGCTCCAGCCCCATGCCGCCTTCGAGCACGGCTTTTCGCTGTCCTGGCACTTCCCCAATCTTTACGGCAAACCAATCAAGGACGACCCTAGCTCGAAGCGTGAAAAACCGGGTGAAATGGATCGTATCGAGGGGGCCTGGTATGCGATGCACTTTGACTCTGCCGAGGCCGTTAGTCGTTATGCGGCGATTGAACGCGCGCGCCTGCTGCACGAAAGCGAGCACTTTCATCGCGTGTTTTTCGACAGTGACCTGCCCGATTGCGTTCTGGATCAGGTCAACAGCCAGCTCAATACCTTTCGAACTTCCTGCTGGCTCACGCAAACAGGCCTGTTCGGGGTGCTCGAAGGACTCAGCCCGCACAAGCCATTCGCCGGCATCGCGACCACCGATGTCGCCATGTACGGGCAGATCGCCACCAGCCTGCTCTTCCCCGAACTTGACCGAATGACCATCGACCTGTGGCGAAAGTTTCAACAAGACAGCGGCATTGTCATCCACTCAGCCAAGTGCAACTCATTCGGCGTTCCCGAGAGCGAGAAAAACGGCCACCGCCTCGACATGCCTGGCCAATTTGCCTTTCAAGCCCTGCGAGCGGCACTCTGGAGCGGCGACCGCGACTATCTGGAGAATGTATGGCCGGATGTTAAAAAGGCGCTGGCCTATGTGCTGCGCGAGCGCGACAAAAATGGCGACCACCTGCCCGACATGGAGGGCATCATGTGCTCTTATGATAACTTCCCCATGTTCGGGGTGGCGCCCTTCGTGGTCAGCCAGTGGCTGGCGGCAGTGGCGGCGGCGCTCAACGTGGCCGAGCAGCTTGGCGATCAGGCCTTTATTGACGAGTATCAGCCCTACTTTGAGCAGGGCAAGGATACGCTGGTCAAGACCACCTGGAACGGCAGCTACTTCAAGCTTTACAGCGACCATCGGGAGAAGGATCCCTATGGTGAAGAAGGCTGCATGATCGACCAGATCATCGGCGAGGGCTCCGCTCGCCAGCTCGGCCTGCCGCATGTCATCGACCCGGACAAAACCGCGACTGCAGCCCGCACCATTCTGCGGCTCAATTACGATCGCGAGCAGGGGCTGCGCAACTGCCAATGGCCGACTGACGAGTTTCTTCGCGATATCGACCCCAATACGTGGATCGATCAGGCCAACACCTGCTGGACTGGCGTAGAGTTGAACTTTGCCGCCCACCTCTACCACCTCGGGCTGCACGCCGAAGCGGAAGAAGTGGTGCGCAACGTCGACGAACGCTACAAGCGCTGGGGACTGTATTTCGACCATCAGGAATTCGGCGGGCACTACTTCCGCCCTATGTCGGCGCTGGCCATTCCCAACGCCTTTCTCGGGCTGAGCTACGACGGCGCAACCCTGCGCATCGCACCCGCGCAGGCGCTGCCCAAGGGGCGCTGGTGCGTGCTGCTGCCGGGTGCGTATGGCACGCTCCACCGGGGCGTCGAGGGTGCCTGCCTCGAACTGCGCAGCGGCTCGATGGGTGCCCGCAGCATCGGGATCGCCAGCCCCGGCGAGGTAACCTTAAAGGGCTTTGAAGGCGAGTGGAGCGGCTCGCAGGAAGCGGGCAGCACGACCTTCATTCGCGCCTGAATTGCAGCTTGA
>CAYQTM010000454.1:0-1772 GCA_964420355.1 uncultured Opitutales bacterium | reverse complement strand
GGGAGAATTAAGGGGCAGATTCTGGGGCTGATAAGAAGACTGCAGGCGGAAATGGGGATGTCGATCATCAGGATTACGCACGACCTGGGGGTGATCGGCGAGCGCTGCGACGAGGGGGTGGTGATGTATGCCGGGCGGGTGGCCGAGCGCGGGTCGGCGGAGCGCATTTTTAATTCGCCTCAACACCTTTATACGCAAGGGCTTCTGGCCTCGATTCCCCGCCTGGAACACCCGCGCAAAGAGCGTCTGGCGACTATTCGCGGGATGGTGCCGGGGCTGGATGAGATGCCGATGGGGGCGCGCTTTGCCCCGCGTTCGCCCTCGCCGCTGGCCGCCGCCTACATGCAGAGCGAGCGCTTCAAGACGCTGCGTCCGGGGCTGAAGGAGGTCACCAGCGGGCACTGGGTGGAGGACGAGGAGGCGGTGCTCTCGACGAGCCTCGCAGGCGAACCCGGCACGCCGCCCATCCAGCCCGAGGCCGACCGCGAGGAACCGCCGCAGCCCGCGCCCAAGCCAGCCGAGGAGGCCCTCGACCCCGAGGCAGAGGCTGGGCGCGCAAAGCTCGAAGGCACTTTTCTCGAAAAAGCTGCCAAGGCCGCGCCTCCTGCCGTCGACGCCGAGCCGCTGCTGGAGGTGTCGGGGTTGAAGGTGCACTTTCCGGTGCGCGGCGGCATCATCCCGCGTGCGCAGAAGTGGTGCAAGGCGGTCGATGGGGTCGACTTGCGGATTCAGCCCGGCGAGACCCTTGGGCTGGTCGGCGAAAGCGGCTGCGGCAAGTCTACCCTCGGCAAGGCGATCGTGCGGCTGAACACCCCGGCTGAGGGCACGATTCGCTTCGCCGGGCAGGACATCACGCGGCTCTCGGCTCGGCGGCTCAAGCCCATCCGCCGCGATGTGCAGATGATTTTCCAGGATCCCGCCGAGTCGCTCAACGAGCGCCACACGATTGGCGCGCTGCTTGAGGAGCCGATGAAAATCCACGGGATCGGCAGCCGCGAAGAACGCCGCCAGCGCGTGCTCGACCTGCTCGAAATCGTCGGCCTGCGCCCCGGCGCCGCCCAGCGCTTCCCCTTCGAGTTCTCGGGCGGCCAGCGCCAGCGCATCGGGATCGCCCGCGCCATCGCGCTCAACCCCCGCCTCATCATCTGCGACGAGCCGGTCAGCGCCCTCGACGTTTCCGTCCAGAGCCAAATCCTCAACCTCCTGCTCGACCTCCAGCAGCGCCTCGGCCTGAGCTACCTCTTCATCGCGCACGACCTCGCAGTGGTCAAGCACATCGGCGACCGCATCGCCATCATGTATCTCGGCAAGATCGTCGAGCTGGCACCCGCCGAACGCATCTTCGCCAACCCGCTCCACGCCTACACCCGCGCCCTGATCTCGGCCATCCCGCGACCCCAGCCCGGCGGCAAGCAAGACCGCATCCTCCTCAAAGGCGACGTGCCCTCCCCTATCGACCCGCCGCCCGGCTGCGCCTTCGCCAGGCGCTCCTGGATGGACTACCCCGAGGAATGGAGCGACCGCCCCGGCCAATTCCTCGAAGTCGAACCCGACCACTGGGTCGAAGTCCACCCCGCCACCTTTGAAAACTGGCAGGCGCACCTCAAGTAGTCTCACCGCATCGTGACCGAGCATCCCAAGTTCCAGATCGTCGGCAGCGATGAGAGAAATATGATCTGTCCTGAGAAAAGTGGACACGGGATTCCTTTACCGAAAGGCGTCTTTGCTGACGAGAACGAAGCCCGCAGCAATGCCTTCGAATACATCGAGTG
>CAYQTM010000453.1:0-1790 GCA_964420355.1 uncultured Opitutales bacterium | reverse complement strand
TGCGCGGCGTCATGGAGAAGTGCACCTTCTGCACCCAGCGCATCGAGGCCGCCAAAATCAAATTCAAGGCGCGCGCCCAGGACAGCAACAACACGCGCATCCCCGATGGCTACCTCAAGGTCGCCTGTCAGCAAGCCTGCCCGGCGGAAGCCATCGAGTTCGGCGACATCTCCGACCCCGACAGCGCCGTTTACAAGAGCAAGCAAAACCCGCGCGACTACTCGGTGCTCGGCTACCTCAACGTCCGCCCCCGCACCACCTACCTCGCCCGCCTCCGCAATCCCAATCCCAAGATGCCCGAGCGCTACGCCTACGCGCAGCCCTACACCCGGCAAAACTACGAGGAACGCTACGGCCACGGCACCCACCACGAGGAAAACGGCCACGGCAAGGCCACTCACGCCGCGCCCGCCCACAACGGCGAGCACAGCAATGGCACTCATTAACCTGTTTCTGCTTTAAGTAACTGTTCTCTTTTTTTCATGGCGAGCACCCAACATGCAACGGAGGCAGCTCCGCGACCTGCGATACTCGATAAGGTGGATCCGGCACCGCTCGAGAAGAAGCCGCTGGTTGAGAGTAACCGCAGCTTTGGCTGGATCACGGCGAAGGTCTGCGGGATTGTCGAAGCGAAGACGCCGACCTGGTGGTGGGTGAGCTTCATTGTGGCGGCGATGATGGCCAGCTTCACCGCGATGGGGCTGATCTGGCTGGTCTCGACCGGCGTCGGTGTCTGGGGCTTGAACAACCCGGTCAACTGGGGCTGGGCGATTGTGAATTTCGTCTTCTGGATCGGCATCGGGCACGCCGGGACGCTGATTTCGGCGGTTTTGTGCCTGCTCAAGCAGCCCTGGCGGACGTCGATCAACCGCGCGGCAGAGGCGATGACCATCTTTGCAGTGGTCTGCGCCGGCATCTTCCCGCTCTTCCACGTCGGTCGCGTCTGGTTTGCCTACTGGCTCTTCCCGCTGCCCAATCACCAGTGGATCTGGCCCAACTTCCGCTCGCCGCTGGAGTGGGACGTGTTCGCGGTCTCGACCTACGGCACGGTTTCCATCCTCTTCTGGTATATGGGGATGATTCCGGACTTGGCCTCGCTGCGCGACCGCACGGGAATGATCTTCCAGCAGCGTCTGGAGGCGGCCAAAACCGGCTTTGCCAAGAGCCGCGAGAAGGCCTTCTACGTCTTCCGCAAATATTTTTACGGCGTGCTGGCGATGGGCTGGCGCAGCAGCACCAACCACTGGCGCAACTACGAGATGGCCTACCTGCTGCTGGCGGGTCTGTCCACCCCGCTTGTCTTGTCGGTGCATACCATCGTTTCGTTTGACTTCGCGGCGTCTATCCTGCCCGGCTGGCACACCACCATCTTCCCGCCTTACTTCGTCGCCGGTGCCATCTTCTCGGGCTTCGGCATGGTGCTGACCCTGATGCTGCCGCTGCGCGCGATCTATGGTCTGCACGACCTGCTGACCCAGCAGCACATCGACAACATGTGCAAGATCACTCTGGCGACCGGCTCGATGGTCGGCTACGCCTACGCGATGGAGTTCTTCATCGCCTGGTATGGTGCCAACCCCTACGAGGGCTTCGCCTTCGTCAACCGCGCCTTCGGGCAATACTGGTGGGCATACTGGATTATGATTAGCTGCAATGTCATCTCGCCGCAGCTCTTCTGGTTCAAAGCGATTCGCGAGAATCCGGCCATCGTCTGGGTCATCTCGATCTTTGTGAACATCGGCATGTGGTTCGAGCGCTTTGTGATTACGGTGACCTCGCTGGCCAACGAC
>CAYQTM010000452.1:0-1796 GCA_964420355.1 uncultured Opitutales bacterium | reverse complement strand
AACACCGTTGAGGCGCGTAAGTGCGCCGGGCATGCGTTGACGTTGATCTTCGATCATGGACGCTTGGGTTATCTGGCCATCGCCGCCCATGGCCATGCCGATGCGCTGGCGATCCTTGTGACGCGCGACGGCAAACCGCTGTTCGTCGATCCGGGCACTTATCTGTACCACGCCGGTGGTCTCTGGCGCGATTGGTTTCGCGGCACCCGCGCGCGACGGGACCGACTGGTCGATCGCCGCCGCTCATGATGGCTATCGCAAGCCTCTTGGTGTCCTCCATCGCCGCACTCTGTTCGCGACCAATCGTGGTTTTGTTATTCACTGAACGCGGCGCGAAGCCCGCTCAGCCGTTGGGCGGGCGGCATCCTGCACACCGTTCTTCCCTCTGGTGTGCAGGTTCCCGAGGGCATGCGCTCTGTCACCGAGCCGCTATACTCGCGCCATGATGTTGTTTCCCTCCCTGATCCGCAAACCACCGCCAAGATTTTCAGCCACTGATCCACCGGTGAATTGAAGATCGGGTGGTACAGAGTGCTCAGCGATTGCTGCACCTTTCTCACAGACGCCACCGCCGAGCGCTGGCTTGGGGCATCGGCGAGAGCGACAATGCGCAGACGTTCGCTTGATGAGAGAGAGGTGGCCCGCCCCGGTTGCAGCCGTGGACGGACCGAGTGCCGGTGCAACTTCGTTTTGCCTGCGAGGACACCGGCGAGGAGTACGTTAAGCGCAAGGGTTGGCAACAAGCAACGCTGAATCGTTGTCCGTTGCATCCGCAGGGCGGCTGCCGGTTCGCCCGCCACGGCACCTATGCGCGCGTCTCCCCGCCTGGAACCTTGATCACGCGCTACTACTGTCCAGAGGGACATCGCACCTTCAGTCTGCTGCCGGACTGCTATGCCGCGCGCCTGAGCGGGCAGCTCAGCGAGGTCGAGGCCCTGGTGCGGGCCGTCGAGCAGGCGCCAAGCCAGGCGGCGGCCTGTACCGAGCTGCGCTTAGACATCGAACTGCCTGGTGTGCAGCGTTTTGTCACGCGCCGCGTGCAGGCGGTGCATGCCGCGTTGCACCTGCTCAAGGGCCTGCTGCCGGAGCGCTTTGGTCCCTGCGCGGCGACGCTGCTGGCCTTTGCCCTCGTGCTCGGCGTCCCAGAGGTCTTGGTGGCGCTGCGCGGGATCGCCGAGCCCTGGCTGCAGGAGTTGCCGAGGCCGCTTGGATTCAGCCCCCGGCCCCGGCCGGGGGGCGGGCGCGATCGCGCCCGCCAACACCGAGCGGGGGCGGACCCGCCGGGGCTGGTGGCCTAGGGTCGCGAGTGCAGGCAACGGGCCTGCGTTACCCGGAATCGCCATCGATGAACGACCCTGACACCGAGCGCCGACAAGAGATCGCCCTGTTTCGCTACGGGGTGATCGCCGAGCTTGCCCAATGGCCCCAAGACGCCAAGGGACTCTATAGCGCGATCGCCGCCAAGGCCGCGCGCGACTACACCATCCCCGGCAGCACCCGCACCCGCATCGCCGCCGAGACCCTGCGCGATTGGCTCAAGGCCTATCGGCGCGGCGGCTTCGAGGCGCTGATCCCGAAGCCCCGGGCCGATCGCGGCCAGGTGCGGGGGTTACCACCGAGCGTGGTCGAAGCCCTGTTGGCCACCAAGGAGGGCAACCCCGCACTTTCGGTGCAGCTGGTCATCCGCGCCGTGCGCGAGCGTGCCGATGTCCCGCCCGATCTGCCGCTGCCGCCTTCGACCGTGCATCGACTGCTGGCCCGTCATGGATTGATGGATGTGGCGAAAACCAACGGTG
>CAYQTM010000451.1:0-1796 GCA_964420355.1 uncultured Opitutales bacterium | reverse complement strand
GCCTGGAGGCCAATCCGCGCTTCTCGCAGGGGCGCTTGCAGCGCATCATGGAGGATCAGTGGCGGATGACGCAGGTGGTCGAGCTGACCGAGGGGCCGGGCTTTGTCCTGCCACACGAGGCCGAGCTGCGGGCGCAGTTGCAGGGCACAAGCTGGACGCTCGAGGTCGCCAACTACGCGATGGCGGACTTTGACCCCGAAATCGAGGTGGCCGAGGAGGCGCTGCAGGACTATTACGAGCTGAACCGCTCCCAATACCGCCGCCCCGAGCGGCTGGGCATGACCTATGCCTACTTCGACCCCGACAACTTCGAAGACGGCGAGGCATCCGCGGACGAGCAGGCGCGCGACAAGGCCATCGCCCTGAGCGAGGCGCTGCTAGAGAGCCCGGTGGACTACGGCTCGGCGGAGTTCGACGCGCTGATCGAGTCGATGGATGCCGAGATGCGCGAGCTGCCAGAGATCGTGCGCGGATCGACCACCCGCCGTCACGGGCTGAGCGAGGACATTTTGCGCGAGATGTTCACCTTGCACGACGAGATTTACTACACCTCGGTGCACGAATACCGCGAGGGCTATGCGGTGTTCTTCCTCGAGGAGGAAATCCCCGCCGAGATTCCGCCCTTTGCCGAAGCCCGCTCGGGCGTGGTGCGCGATTACCGCGAGTCGGAGAAGCTACGGCTCTTCAGCGAAAAGGTGCAGGAAATGCGCGCCAATATCGCCGAGGCGGTTGAGAAGGGCACCCCCTTCGAGCGCGCCGTCAAGTGGACGGACATGGCGCTGAGCCCCGCAGAGCAGGTCGACGCGGTGCAGGAAGCCTGGCGGCGCGGTGCCTCGCTGCAAAACGTGCTCCAGCGCGCCGATCTGCAAGCCGTGCAACGCTACGAGGATTTTGAGGTGACTTCGCTGCCGCAGGGGCTGAATCAGCAGGTATTCCAAGCCGTGCAAAACCTGCCCGAGGGCGCGATCAGCGAGGGCATAACGGTCGACCGCATCGCCTACATCGCCTACGTGGCCGAAAAGCAGATGCCCGAGATCTCCGCCGACGCGCCCGGCTACACCGAGGCGCTCAGCCAGTTGGAAAGCGCCTCCTCCGGCATGGCCGTCTGGGCCGTCTCCTCCCAGCTCGTCGACGCCGGACTGCAATCCGCCCAGCCGCGGCAGTAAACCGCGCCCTTTACCGCCGCGCGGGCTTTTTACTTATCCCTTTTTACTTTTTCCTTTCCTTATGACCAAAATCCAGAGCCTGAACTATCAACCACTGAGCAAACTCGATCCCGACATCTTCGCTGCGATGGAAGCGGAGAAGGGGCGGCAGCAGGATCATATCGAGCTGATTGCCTCGGAGAATTTTACCCTGCCGGCGGTCATCGAAGCCACCGGTTCGGTGCTGACCAATAAATACGCCGAGGGCTACCCCGGAAAGCGTTATTACGGCGGCTGCGAGCACGTCGACACCGTCGAAACCCTCGCGATCGAGCGCGCCAAGGCGCTCTTTGGCGCGGAGCACGCCAATGTGCAGCCGCACTCCGGCAGCCAGGCCAATATGGCGGTCTATTTCTCCTGCCTCGAGCCCGGCGACACTATTCTGACCATGAGCCTGGAGCACGGCGGCCACCTGACTCACGGGTTTTCGCTCAACTTCGGCGGCAAGCTCTACAATGTGATCCACTACGGCACCGGCGAGGACGGGCGGATCGACTACGACGACGTGGCGCGCAAGGCCGCCGAGCACAAGCCCAAGATGATCACCGTCGGCGCCTCGGCCTACTCGCGGCAGATCGACTTTGAGCGCAT
>CAYQTM010000450.1:0-1798 GCA_964420355.1 uncultured Opitutales bacterium | reverse complement strand
GGCGGCTTTTTCGGCTCCTCGCACTGCTCCCAGCAGATGCCGGTCTGGCCGTGGCGGACGAAGATGGCCTCGGTCGGGTTGCCGTGGGTGTCGGTCATGCCGGCGCGGCGGCGGCGTTTGCAGAGTTCGAAGCGAAACGTCGGCGCTTCGCCGTCCTGCGTCTTGGAGCGCATGAGGACGGCCACCTCGCGTGCCCAGTTGGTGAGCGCCGAGGAGCCGAGGCCGGAGTAGGCGAAGTCGCTGCCCGTCCAGTGCTGCTTAGCCTTGGCGTCCTGACTGGGCTTGCCGGTGTGATGCATGAAGCACCAGATGATGCCGGTGCGCTCGGAGATCGGGTTCAGGAGCCGCCCGCAAAATTCGCTCACGACCTTCTGCTGGCTCGCGTCGTCGCCGATGTAGTTGAGCAGCGGGTCGCCCCAGACGAGGTCAGGCTGGTGGCGCTGGATGAGCACCTCGGCGGTCTTGGCGAACTCTGCGCCGCTGTGAATGGTGTCGCGATAGAAGACCAAGTTGTCCTCCAGCAGCGCGGTGTGCGCGTCGCTCAAACCCATGCCGGCGCGGACGCCTTGGAACATCTCGGCCAGATCGCCGATGTCGTTTTCGGCTTGCAGGATGAGGCTCTTGAGCGGGCGCACGGGCTGGATGTTGAAGACCGGCAGGCCGAGCGCCCACATGACCGCGAGCTGCATCGAAAACGAGGACTTGCCGACGCCCGACTGGCCGACGATCACCAGGCTGCCGCCTCGACAGAGCCAGCGCTTGCCGAGCACCGTGTTGGGGTCGTCGTCAGTGTCATAATCGCCGAGCTGTGACACCCGCAGCGGCGGCGGCAGGCCGAGGCTGTCGACCTCGCGCTCCCAGTCGGCAAAGCTCGCCGGGCCGAGCCCAACATCGAGCAGAAGCTGCATCGAGTCGCCACGCCGCGCGCCCGGACAGCATGAAAACCGCGACGGATTCTTGTTCTGGCCGTCGATCACGAAGCCCTCGGGGAGCGACTTCCAGAGTCGCTCGCGCCGCTCGTGATACTCCTCCTTGCTGGCCGCGTCGACCCGCACCCAGGCGTGGACGCTCTCGCCGCCGGAGTCGATCAGCGCGGCAATCGGCAGGCCGGACTCGCGCAGGATGCGCTCTTGATCGGCCTTCGGGATGCGGTCGCTTTCGATCAGCGTGTGCCGAAAGGCCGCCACGTCCTTGTCGCTGCCCGACGACTTTTTCGCCACCGGATTGATCCGCACATACAGGCCATGTCGCGAGGAAAAAAGCCGCTGGATACCGCCCTTCTTGGCCGCGCGCTCCAGCCACTCATCGCGCGTGAAGACATTGACCCCGCTGTGCTCTGGCACCGCCCGCGTCTCGCCCTCGGGCAGCGTGCCCGGCGCAAAGGAGAGCACGTCGCCCGGCTCAAAACAGGCCTTCAGGAAGGCGGCGAACGGGTCGCGCTCGATACTCTCACGACTGCGACTGCGAGGGTTCAGCCCAGCGCCGCCACCGCTCCGAAACTTGGCCTTCCCGATCTGCGAACGCAGCTGAAAATTGGCCTCGGCCACCTGCTCGCGACAGCTATCGTGGAAGCAGTGCACAGTCGGCGCAAAACCGTCCTCGGCGTCGAGATACACGCGGCAATCCCGGTCGTGATTCGGTCTGGTATGGAGCGCCGCGCCCGGGCAGGTGCAGTAGCCCGAGTGCGCATCCTGCCACTCGACCGCACCCACGACCGCCTCGGCCACCTCCCGAAAATCCGTCGGCACCTCCGGCAAACCCTTCGATTTATAACGCAGTGGCATCACCCTGCCCTCCT
>CAYQTM010000449.1:0-1800 GCA_964420355.1 uncultured Opitutales bacterium | reverse complement strand
AAAGGCGTAGAGCGCGTGCCAGATGGAGGAACCGGTGAAGCCGTTGACGACCGGGGGAAATGCGATTCCGCCCGCCGATTCCGGTTTGGCGTCGAAAAAGGCGCGGGCAGCGCGGGCGGTGGCCTTGATGCGCTCGGCGGCACGCTGGCGGACGCCCTCGGGGTCGCCATCGCCCCAGACTTCAGGCGGCAGAATGGCCTGATGGCGCTCGTCAATGTTATCGCAGACCGCCTGCCCGACGAGGTGATTGGAGATCGACCAGCAGTTGAGCCCGTTGTCGAGCAACTGCGTCCATTTATCCTTCAGGTAGGCGGGATCTTCTGCCGCCGCCACGTCAAAGTGGTCGCCCCAGCAGGCCAGTTCGAGGCCGTCGTAGCCCATCTGCGTGGCCTTGGGCGCGAGTTCGTCGAGTGCGAGATCGGCCCACTGGCCGGTGAATAGGGTAACGGGTCGTGCCATGCCAAAGTCTTGCCCGAGTCGCGCGCGCCTGTCAATAACTTGCCGCCATAAAGCGCTCCTCGTCGCGGGTGCGGTAGCGTTCGAGGTGCTCGGTGGCGATGGCGCGGAGGTCTTCGAGGCTGCGCATCTCTTTGAGCATCCCGCGAGCGCGCTTGCAGCCAGTCATGTCCTTGGTCAGTTTGATGAGCTTGGGGCGCATCCAGATGATGTGCCCCTTGCGCATCCGCCCCGGACGCGCCGCCAGCAGTTCGGCGTAGCTGAGAATGGTGTCCCAGCGCTCGGCGAGGCTCAGGGGTGGCGGCGTGGTGTCGCTTTTCAGCGCCTGCTTGATTTCGCGAAAAATCCAGGGGTAGCCGAGGGCGGCGCGCCCGATCATCATGCCGCGCACCCGCGTCTCGCGCAGGAGTCGCCGCACGTCCTCGGCGCTTGTGATGTCGCCGTTAGCAATCACCGGCACCTGCACCGTCTCGGCGGCCTCGCCGATCACATCCCATCGCGCCGCGCCCGCATAGCCCTGCACCTTGGTGCGCCCGTGGATGCAGATGGCCTGCATCCCGGCGGACTCCAGCAGGCGGGCGGCCTCGGTCGCGACGATGCTGCCATCATCCCAGCCGATCCGCAGCTTGGCGGTCACCGGCACCTCCGGCAGCGCTCGCGCCACCTGCTCGGCCACGCGCGCCATTCGCGGCAGATCGCGCAGCAGCGAGGAGCCCGCGTCCTTACACACCACCTTGTCGGAGGGGCAGCCAAAGTTCAGGTCGATGAAATCGGGCGTCAGCCGCGCCACCACCCGACGCGCCGCCTCGGCCATCGTCTCGGGTGTCGAGCCAAAGAGCTGCACACCCATCGGGCGCTGCTCGGGCGAAAAGTCGACCGCCTCCCAAGCCTCCTCGTTGCCGTAAATCAGGCTCTCCGCCAGCACAAACTCGCTCACCAGCACATCCGCCCCATGACGCGTGCACAGCGCGCGATAAACCGTGTCGGTATAGCCCGCCATCGGCGCGAGGTAGAGCGGCGGCAGCTCGCTGTCAAACCAGGGCAACATGAGCGAAGCGTGCGGCGGTTACTCGACGGCCTCAGCGGGCTCGGTGGGCTGGCTCAGCGCGACCTGCATGCCATCAAAAAAGAAATCCACCGGGGTGAGGCTCAGGCGCATACCGGGTGCCAGCCCATCGGTGATAATTGCCTCGCGCGCGTCCGCCTTAAAGACCTCGACCTGCCGCGCGCTCAGACGGTTTTGCTCGTCTACCACATAAACGAGATCGCCGATCCGCAGAGCCTCGCGCGGGATGACATAGGCGTTCTCCAGCGCGCGCCCCGCGATCTCGGCCTCAACAAACA
>CAYQTM010000448.1:0-1811 GCA_964420355.1 uncultured Opitutales bacterium | reverse complement strand
CGCGCACCTCTTTTGAGAGCGCCGTGCTGCGGCTCGATGGCAAGATCATCAGCATCCCGGACGGGCAGATAACGGGCGCGAAAAAAGGCGAATCGCTGGCCGATATCGGCGAGATGTTCAATGCTTACGGCGACCTCGTCATCATGCGGCACACGCAGACCGACGCGCCGAAGCAGATTCTGCAAAACCTGCGCATCCCGCTGATCAACGCGGGCAACGGCACCGGCGAGCACCCCACCCAGGCGCTGGCCGACTGGTTTGCCCTGCTGAAATGGCGCCCCGAACTGACCGAGCCCGGCGCGATCCCCAACGGCGGCCTTCACCTCGGCATTCTCGGCACGCCCGGCAGTATGCGCGCGGTTAAGTCCTTCCTGCTCATGGCCTTGCGCTTCAAGAGCAACATCCGGCGGATTACCGTCATCTCCGAGATGGCCGACCCCTTTGGCGAGGGCTTGGCCGAGGACATCCGCGAGGCGGGCATCGACTATCAGGTGACCAACGAGGCCGCCGAGTGCCTGCCCGACCTCGATGTCATCTACATGAACTCGATCACCTTCCTCGGCGACAGCTACAAATCGCTCGACGGCAGCTTCAAGCTCAACCGCGCCTCGCCGCTCAAGCCTGAGGCCGTTATCCTGCACCCCTTGGCGCGCCTCGAAGAGCTGAGCCGCGACCTCGACGACACCCCGCACAACCTCTACTTCGCCCAGGCGCACGGCGCGGTATTCGTCCGCCAGGCGCTGCTCACCTGCCTGCTCGACCGCCTCGACCGCATCCCCGAGGATTGATTGCAGGTTTTGGCTCGATATTTGCGCGGTCATCGCCATGCACAGCGATGACTCCACAATCTGGCACGACGACACACCCACCCCAACCACCCCGCTGCCCGAGCGCTGCGACGTAGCCAGAGATCAGTAGGGCAAATAGGACGAATGCCGGAAATGCAATGTTAATCCTGCCTAAACCTCATAACGCCGCTATTCAGGCACGCGCGCTTGACTTTAACCAACCGAAAATAGAGCGCTTCAACGGTTTTTCGCGGCTATAAAGCAGCGCATCGCCCTCACGACGCATGGGATACCTCCCCGCATCATTGATGCACTTGTGCAACTTCTTTTTTGAAGCGAACCGTTTGCATAGCCCAAACAATGCACCTGATGACGTTATCCGTCAAGATGTATTGTTCCATCAAATATTCCCTGAGTCATCCACTTCCGACTGCCAATTGCAGGCTGGCAGCGAAATTTTTGCGTTCTGCGTTTTACGTTTTGCGTTTCCCGCCGCTGGTCGCAGGCTGAGGCTATGGGTGCCAAGCGTGAGGAAACGTTGCCGAGTCTGCGCTCGCTGAGCGGCGGGGTCGATGTGCTGGTGCTGGCGGGCGAGCACTCGGGGGATGAGCATGCGGCGCGGTTGGTGCGGCAGGCGCGGGTGGCGCAGCCGAGTCTGCGGGTGGCGGCGATCGGTGGCGAGCGCCTGCAAGAGGCCGGGGCGGAGCTGCTTTTCGATCTGACCGAGCACTCGGTGGTCGGGGTGGCCGAGGTGCTGCGCCACTATGGGTTTTTCAAGCGGCTGTTTCATGCCGTCCTCGACTGGGTGGCCGAACATCAGCCGCGGGCGGTGCTGTTCGTCGATTATCCGGGGCTCAACCTGCGGCTGGCGGCCGAGATGCGGCGGCGCGGGCTGAGCCGCAAGGGTGGTGGGGCGGTGCGCACCCTCTTTTACATCAGCCCGCAAGTCTGGGCCTGGAAGCAGGGGCGGCGCTTTCGCATGGCCGAGAGCCTCGACGCGCTCGGCTGCATCTTCCCCTTCGA
>CAYQTM010000447.1:0-1815 GCA_964420355.1 uncultured Opitutales bacterium | reverse complement strand
CGGCCGCCACGGCCGCGCCGTCACCGGTGCCGGCAACCGCCCGCTCAAGTCGCTCAGCGACATGCTCAAGGGCAAGCAGGGGCGCTTCCGCCAGAACCTGCTCGGCAAGCGCGTCGACTACTCGGGGCGCTCAGTCATCGTGATCGGGCCGGAGCTGAAGCTCAATCAATGCGGCCTGCCCAAGAAGATGGCGCTGGTGCTCTTCGAGCCCTTCATCATCCGCCGCCTCAAGGAGCTGGGCTTCGTCCACACCGTGCGCGGCGCGCGCAAGATGATCGAGAAGAAGTCGCCGGAGGTCTGGGACATTCTCGAAGAGGTGACCAAGGGGCATCCGGTGCTGCTGAATCGCGCGCCCACCCTGCACCGTCTGTCGATCCAGGCCTTCGAGCCCGTGCTGATCGAGGGCGACGCCATCCGCGTCCACCCGCTGGTCTGCACGGCTTACAATGCGGACTTCGACGGCGACCAGATGGCGGTGCACGTGCCGCTCTCGCTGGAGGCGATCATGGAGGCCAAGACCCTGATGATGGCCACGCACAACATCTTCTCGCCCTCCAGTGGCAAGCCGATTTTGACCCCTTCGCAGGACATCGTTCTGGGCATGTATTACCTGACGCTCGAACCGCGCCGCAAGCCTGCCGAGGGCGAGCATGTGCCGCTGGTCAACACCATCGAGGAGGCGCTGACCGCCGAGGTTGAGGGCGATTTCGGCAAGCACACCTGGATCGACTTCGTCAATCCCGACTACGGGCGCGAGACCGAATACGGCAACCCCAAGAAGCGAGTTATCCGCACCACCCTCGGGCGCGTCATCTTTAACACCCTGTGGCCGAAGGAGATGGGCTTCGTCAATATCCCAGTGCCGAAGGGCAAGCTGGGCGACCTCATCATGCAGACCTACCGCCTGAAGGGTAAGGAAGAGACCGTGCGGGCGCTCGACAGCCTCAAGGAGCTGGGCTTCCGCACCGCAACCGGCGCGGGCATCTCGATCGGTATCGACGATATGATTATCCCCGGTGAAAAGCCGCAGATCATCGCCGACTCGCGTAAGCGGATCGACGAGGTCGAGGGGCAATACCGCAAGGGCATCATCACCGACGGCGAGCGCTACTCCAAAATCATCGACATCTGGAACGGCACGACCGACGCCATCGCCAAGCGCGTCTTTGAGAGCCTCCAGCAGAATAAGGGCAAGGACGAGGTCAACCCAGTTTACCTGATGATGGACTCCGGTGCGCGCGGCAACCGCCAGCAGGTGCGCCAGCTCTGCGGTCTGCGCGGCCTGATGGCCAAGCCCTCCGGCGACATCATCGAGCGCCCGATTCTGTCGAGCTTCCGCGAGGGGCTGTCCGTCCTCGAATACTTTATCTCGACCCACGGTGCCCGCAAGGGTCTGGCTGACACCGCGCTGAAGACCGCCGACGCCGGTTACCTCACGCGCAAGCTCTGCGACGTGGCGATGGATGTGATCGTCAACCAGATCGACGACGGGCGCCGCGATGGCGTCTGGAAGCAGCCGATCTATGAGGGCGACGACCTGATCGTACCGCTGCGCGAGCGCATCATCGGGCGCTACTCCAGCAACGACATTCCCAATCCCACCAACCCAGACGAGCTGCTGGTCAAGAACGGCGAGATCATCACCGAGGAAGTGGCCGACCGCATCGACGAGGCGGGCATCGAGCGCGTCAAGGTGCTCTCGCCCCTCTCCAGCCGCCAGAAAAACGGCATCACGGCCAAAGAATACGGCATCGACCCCGCGACCAACGACCTGGTCGAGGTCGGCTCGGCGGTGGGCATCATCGCCGCGCAGTC
>CAYQTM010000446.1:0-1819 GCA_964420355.1 uncultured Opitutales bacterium | reverse complement strand
ACCGCCATCTCGATCTCCTCGACCGGGCACCCGACGCAGGTGCCGCGCCCGTTTTCGGTGGCTGCCGAGGTTTCGTCGAGGATGGTGGATCCCGCGATCGAGGTCAGCGGCAGGCACTCGGTCGCGCCGTAGGGCGAGTGCATTTCACCGTTAGGAATGATGCTGCGAAAGCGGCGCACGAGGGCGGGCGGCAGGGCGGCACCCGCGACCAGAATGCGGCGAATCGACGGCAGCGTAATGTCGTTGGCTTCGCAGTGAGCGCCGATCTTGCGCCAGAGCACCGGCGAGCCGAAGCTATTGGTCACGCCGTTTTGCTGGATGGCCTGAACGATGCGGGCGGGGTTGACGGTGGCCGGGCAGCTGGGGTTGATCTCGGGCACCACGGTGGTCATCCCGAGCGCGGGATTGAAGAGCGCAAAGACGGGCAGCATCGGCAGATCGACCTCGCCAGGCTGGATGCCATACTGTCGCTTGATGAGCCGCACCTGCGCCTCGAACATGCCATGCGCGTAGCGGACGCCCTTGGCCGGCCCGGTCGAGCCGGACGTAAAAAGGATGGCCGCCAGCTCGTCGGCGCGGGTCTCGGCCAGCGCGGGCACCGAGCCGCCCAGCCGCTCCAGCTTGCCGACGAAACCACCGCCCACGATCAGCCGCCGCCGCACCTCGCGGAAGGGTCGGCGAAAAACCCGCGCCACCCAGCCCGCCAGCGGGATCCCCACCAGCGCCTCGGGGCGGCTCCGCTCGACACAGCTCAAAAATCCGCGCAGCCCCATGCCGGGGTCGATCACGATCGGCACCGCGCCCTGCTTGAAGAGCGCAAAACAGAGCAAAATCAGCTCCAGCCCCGGACGCACCATCAGCAGCACCCGCGTCCCGCGCTCGATTCCGCGCGCTTGCAACAAGCCCTGCGCTGCCCCCGATAGCCGCTCCAACTCCGCAAAACTCAGCTCCCGATAGCGAATCCGCCCGTCCGCCGACCGCCCTTGCGGAATCCGCAAAGCCGCCGCCTCAGGCTGCTCCGCCGCCATCTCCGGCAGAAACCGAGCCACATTACAAAAGTCATCCACAGCGCCGCGAGTGTTGTCCAAATCCTTAGGCAGCAAGCCACATAATTTAAATCAGCCAGATGCCGCAGCTGATCGAGGGCATGCGCAGGCGGCCATCGCCGATGGGCATGTAGGGGGTGCCGAGGCCGTGGACGTTGACGCGCTCGTGGTCGGCGACTTGACGCCAGGGTTTGTCTGCCCAGTTGCCTAGTTGGATTTCCAGCGTGTAGTGCTCGGGGTTGACCGCGAAGAGCATCCGCTGCTTACCGAGCGAGCCGTCCGCGTTGTAAACCATCGCGAGCGCCGCATTGCCGTCCCCGTGGAATACCGCAAAGTAGCCTTCCTTAGGTCGCTCCAGTGGGCGCAGCAGCTTGCCGTGCTCTGACAGGCGAAAGCTTACCAGACGCGAGAAGTAGCTGTGCGTGTTGGGATAGGTTAGCATGCGGTCGTAATTCAGCGCATTCAGGTCGCCCCGCTGATAAGTGTTCTTCACGCCGTGCTTGCTCCGCAGAAAGTCGCTGCCCTCGGCCAGCATGGGTATCCCAATGGAGCACAACAGGATAGCGGCCATCACATGCGTTCGCCGACGATCCACCAACTGCGGCAGATACCCGTTGTATTTCGCGTTTTCCGTCATGTCATCGATCCACGAGCGGTCGTCGTGCGACTCCACATAATTGACTGTCTGCGCCGGAAAACGCGCAAAACTATCGGGCGAACCCTGCAAAAAGTAACGCAGCCCATCGGCCTTCACCCGGTTGCGCAGATACTTC
>CAYQTM010000445.1:0-1819 GCA_964420355.1 uncultured Opitutales bacterium | reverse complement strand
CATTACTTTGCGCCCAGAAATGCTCAAGATCGGGCGAGTGCGGTTGACATCACAGCTCCGCAAAGATGTATTGGGGAACGCCCTACACCGATGACGCTTCCGCCCCAACAGCTTCGTGCCTTGGTCTTTGACTTCGATGGCACCATTGCGGACACCTTCGAGCGCGCCGTTCGGATTTCCAATCATTTGGCGGGCGAGCATGGGTTCAAGCGGATCGAGCAGGCCGACCTGCCGCACGCAAAAAATCTGAGCGCAACCCAGTTTGCGCGCTTTCTGGGCATCCGCAAGCGCCAGATTCCCAGCCTGCTCTACCAAGGCAAGCGCCTGATGCGCGAGGACATCGCCGAAATCGGCCTGATCGACGGGATGGGCGCGGTGCTCAAGCAGTTGCGCTACACCATGCCGGTGCTCGGCATCCTGACCTCCAACTCGGTCGAAAACGTCACCACCTTCCTCGCCGCGCACGACCTCGAGCTCTTCGACTTCATCCACGCCATCCCCAAGCTCTCCGGCAAGTCCAAGCAGCTCCGCGCCATTTTGCGCACTTATAATCTCCGCCCCGGCGAGCTCGGTTACGTGGGCGACGAAATGCGCGACATCAAGGCCGCCCGCAGGTCGCGCTGCTACTCGATCGCCGTCAGTTGGGGCTTCAACTCGCGGCAGGCACTCGCCAGCCAGGCCCCCCACGAGCTGCTCGACGAGCCCGCCCAACTCTGCGAACTCCTCGCCACCCAGACCATCCCCGACGGCATCTCACCGCTTTAACCGCGTTTTTGAGGGTTGACCTTGCGGCGGGAGTCGCGAGACTGGCCGTAACTTATGAGCCGACCCCTGCTCTACCTCGTTCTGGGTCCAGCCGATAGTGGCCGGGGCGATCTGGTGTTCGATCTGATGAGCGACGGCTCGAATGGGGACGCCAACAAAGTGCTGCTGCGCCACACCGACGATGCCTCGACCGAGGCCGAGTCCCATGTGCCGGCGCTCGACAATGCCTATGTGCTCGACTGGATCTGGGAGGGCGAGCAGCTCCGTGCCCCGCGCCTCGACCCCGGTGCCGGCAATGGCGACGATGTGATCTTCCTGCTCGCGCCGGGGCGCGACGACCCGCGCCCGGTGATCGAGGCGCTGCCCGAGATGCTCGAGCACTACGACTGGGAGCTGGGGCGCATCATCTGCCTGATCGACTGCCAGCTCGCCGCCGAGCACCCCAAACTGCGCCCCTGGTGGGACTGCTGCGTACACTTTGCCGACGTCGTCCTGCTCGGCAAGCGCGAGGATCTCTCCAACAAGTGGATCAAAGACTTTGAAGAGCGCTACACCCGCGAAAAGCGCCTGCCCTGCCTCTTCGCGCTCATCAAGAAAGGCCACGTCGAGAACCCGGCATTCGTCCTCGAACCTCAGCCCCGCCGCATGTCGATCTACTTCGAGGAACTGATCGAGCTGGACGAAGACGAAAGCTACGCCGAAGCCGAAGAAGGGGACGCCCCCGCCGAAGAACGCTACTTCGAGCGCATCCCCGGCACGACCCGCTACCGCATCCCCCTGCCCGACATCAGCGAATGCCTCGACTAGCTAAGCAACTGCAAAGCCATTAAGCACCAGTTCGCCGCCTTCGCCCAAAGCCAACTTGAAAATGACGCCAAAGGCATCCGCCAGGTAAAGGAGCACCTGAGCCACAAGCTGGCCGCCACCCGTCAACTGCTGGACGTCTTCCTCGCATGGGTCTACGTGTCGCGACCCGTAACAGTGGTAGGATTTTTGGTGAAAGATGGGGGTGAGACTGGTGCCATGAGAGAAGCATTTCGTAGGGAGTCTTGTG
>CAYQTM010000444.1:0-1823 GCA_964420355.1 uncultured Opitutales bacterium | reverse complement strand
CCGGCCATTCTGACCATTTTCGGTGTCATTATGTTCATGCGTGTTGGTTTGGTTGTGGGGCAAGCAGGGCTCTGGGACGCCCTGCTCATCCTGCTGATTGCCAAGTCCATAACTTTTTTCACCTCGCTTTCCGTCGGGGCCGTCTCGACAAACACACGCGTTGGCGGGGGCGGGGCTTATTTTTTGATATCGCGCTCGCTCGGTCCGGAGTTTGGCGGTGCTATCGGTCTCGCACTCTACTTGGCGCAGGCGCTCTCGGTGCCGTTTTACATTCTCGGCTTTGTCGAATCTGTTGTGCGCATTTCACCGCAGTTGCAGCCGCACTTCATGCTCATCTCGCTGAGCATGGCAGCGCTACTGGCCATCATCGCCTACGTCGGCGCCAATTGGGCCATCCGTGTTCAGTTCGTTATCTTGGCGCTGATCACCAGTGGCATTTTTTTCATGCTAATCGGGCAGATCCTGCTCTTCGACAGCAGCACATTTCAACGCAACCTGACCCCGATGTACGAAGGCAGCTATAGTTTCTGGATCATTTTTGCCATTTATTTTCCTGCCGTGACGGGGATTATGGCCGGCATCAATATGTCCGGAGACCTCAAGGATCCTGCCAGGTCCATTCCCCGCGGCACACTCGCCGCCGTGCTCGTGGGTGCGGTTGTTTATGGCCTGCAGATCCTGCTCAGCGCGGGCGCGCTGCCCCGCGAAAATCTCACCGAAGGCTATTTTCGGGCGCTGGTCGACGGCGTCCCGTTCAATCTCGGCGTACTGGTGATCGGGGCGATGTTTGCGGCCAGCCTGTCGAGCGCGGTCGGCTCCTACGTGGGTGCGCCGCGCGTTTTGCAGGCTCTTTCCAAAGACGGCATTTTTCCCTGGCTGCACCTTTTTGCCAAAGGCACGAGCACCCATAACGAACCGCGGCGTGCGCTCCTGCTTACCGGCCTCGTCACCTTCGGTGTGCTCTTCTACGCTGGCAACAACACTGGAGGCGGCGCTCTAAATGCGGTGGCCGCCGTCATCACTATGTTTTTCCTTTATACTTATGGAATGACCAATCTGGCCGCTTTCGTTGAAGCCTTCACGCGTAACCCATCCTTTCGCCCGCGCTTCAAGTATTTCCATTATCTCACGGCGCTCGCCGGCGTGTTTGGCTGTGGCGCTGCCGCTCTGCTGATCAACGTTTGGGCAGCCGTGATCGCCGCCATCTTTCTATTTGGCCTATACGCCTACGTGCGCCGCAAAAACTTTAGTGTGGCCTTTGGCGACGCCCGCCCGGGCTTTTATTATGCCAACCTCCGCGATCTCCTCCACAAGCTGGCGGCCATCCCTTCCCATCCCAAAAACTGGCGCCCCACGGTGATGGTGTTCAGCGGCAATCCCAACACACGGCTGACCCTCGTACACTATGCCACCTGGCTAAGTCGCGGCCGAGGTATCGTTACCCTTGTCGAAATTCTCCACGGGGATGCCAAAACCATGCGAGCCCAGCGTGAAGAAGGACAGAGACGATTACAGGCATTCATCGACGAGAACAAGCTTGCAGCCTTTCCCGAAATCGTCGCCTGCACTGACTTTGACCAAGCTCTCCCGGTTCTCCTGCAAGCGCACTCGATTGGTCCTCTCAAACCGAACCTAATCATGTTTGGCTGGGCCGACGAACCTGAGCGTGTCATACCTTTTGCCCGGCACCTGCATGCTGCCGCCTCCCTGGGGCGGAGCATTATCGTAATCCATGACCATGGGCTCCCTGCTTGTGTCGGCAACACCCGGCGCATCGACATCTGGTGGCGGGGGCACCGCAACGGTTCACTCATGCTTATCCT
>CAYQTM010000443.1:0-1830 GCA_964420355.1 uncultured Opitutales bacterium | reverse complement strand
GGGGTTGATCGGCTCGCCGACCGTGCCGAGGAGGCGCAGCGAGGGGAGGTCGTGTCGCGCGGGGAACTGGTCGCCCCATTTCATAAAGGCGCGGATGGCGGTGGGTGCGGTGTAAAAGATGCTGACCCCATACTTTTCGATCAGCGCCCAGAAGCGCCCCTCGTCGGGGAAGTTGGGCGCGCCTTCATACATCATCACGGTAGCGCCATTGAGGAGCGGCCCGTAGAGGATGTAGCTGTGGCCGGTAATCCAGCCGATGTCAGCGGTGCACCAGTAAACGTCTTCCGGCTTGAGGTCGAAGGTGTATTTGGTGGTGGCATAGACAAAGGTCATGTAGCCGCCGGTGGTGTGCATGATGCCCTTGGGCTTGCCAGTCGAGCCGCTGGTGTAGAGGATGAAGGAGAGATCCTCGGCTTCCATTGGCTCGGGGTCGGAATGCAGCGCTGCATCCTGTATCAGGCGGTGATACCAGTGGTCGCGGCCTTCCCTGACATGACAGGGGAAGGGGTCGCCCTGGGAGCGCTTGACGATCACCACATCTTTGACGCATTCGACGCCTTCGATGGCCTGGTCGACCATGTTCTTGAGCGGCATCACATTGCCGCGACGCCAGCCGCCATCGGCAGTGATGACCAGACGGCACTCGCTGTCGAGCACCCGGTCGCGGATGCTCTCGGCGCTGAAGCCCGCGAAGATGACGCTGTGAACCGCACCGATCCGCGCACAGGCCAGGCAGGCAATCGCCAGCTCGGGGATCATCGGGAGGTAGATGGCCACGCGGTCGCCTTTTTGCAGGCCGAGCTTGCGCAGGGAGTTGGCAAAGCGGCAGGTTTCGCGGTAGAGATCCTGGTAAGTCAGCACCCGCTCTTCGCCGGGTTCGCCCTCCCAGATGAGCGCCGCTTTGTTGCGGGTTGCGCTACTTAGATGGCGATCCAGGCAGTTGACCGCCAGATTGGTCACCCCGCCGCTGAACCACTTGTAGAAGGGCTTGTTCGAGGCGTCGAGCACACTGTCCCAGGGCTTCTGCCAGCTCAATTCCTGCGCCACTTCAGCCCAAAAGCCCTCGGGATCTTCAATCGAACGCGCGTAGAGCGCCTGATAAGCCTCGGCGCTGCCGATATGGGCGGCCTTGGCGAAGGTCTCGGGCGGCGGGAACCTGCGATCCTCGACCGAGATGGTGTCGAAACCGGCGGAGGATTCGCTGCTGTGGCGAGTCCGAGTGGCTTCGCTGTCCGAGGGGGAAGAATGGGGTTCGGGGTCGTTTGCCATAACAAGGTTACTTATAGAAACCAAAGTTTTCCATGCGGGCAAGCACCGGTTCGACTTTCATGGCCGCCAGCTCAGAAAGCGCAGGCGCAGGCGATGGGTCAAAAAATGCGGCTGCTTGAAGAAAATCTTTGGAAAGTCAGCGGTAAAGCTTGACGTCGCGTGTAATTTGCGCCCAAGCTAACAGCTTGTAAGAGGAGGTGCGGCGCGCCCGCCCCTAAAATACCCTAAATAGCGCACATACAATGTTATCTCTGATATTTCGTTCCGTAGCCGTTTTGGGCGCCGTGGTCGCTCTCGTGCTTTATTTCATGGTTTCTGGTCAAGTCGCCGAAAAGACCGAGGCGCTGGCCGATTCTGAGGCAGACCTGCAGACCGCGCAGAGTGAGCTGGCCGATGCCCAGCAGACGATGCAGCAGCGGCAGGCCGAGCTGGAGGCGGTGCGCGAAGATCTGGCCGAGCGGCGTCAGCAGTTCGACGAGGTGCGGCAGACGGCTTTCAAGGCGGAGCAGGATTTGAGCAACGTGCGCAGCGAGCTGACGCATGCCAGGCAGCAGATCGAGG
>CAYQTM010000442.1:0-1836 GCA_964420355.1 uncultured Opitutales bacterium | reverse complement strand
GCGCGATCGCGAAAACCTCCGCTTGCAGCGCACGCGGCTATTTGGGCATGTGCGTCGCATCATGTTCGAGCTGGGCAAGCGCTTCCACGAGGCAAATCGCAGCGAGCATCCGGGCGATGTCTTTTTTCTCGGGATCGACGAAGTGTTGGGCTTTGTCGAAGGCACGGTTCACACGACTCGGCTCGACGAGCTGGTGCGGGTTCGCAAGGCTGAGTTCGCCGCCTATCAAACCGATGAAGCACCGCCCGCTGGACGATTTGAGACGCGTGGAGCGGTGCACATCGGCCACCGCTTTCAGGCGGCTCAGGCACCCGCTGCTGCGACCGAGGGCACATGGGTCGGCACGCCCTGTTGCGCGGGTCTGGTGCGCGGTCGGGTGCGCCGCGTCGAAAACCCAGCGGGTGCGCATGTCGAGCTGGGCGAGATTCTGGTAGCCGCTCGCACAGATCCCGGCTGGATTCTGCTCTTTCCCAATGCCGCCGGACTGCTGGTGGAGCATGGCAGCTTGCTCTCGCATTCGGCCATTGTCGCGCGGGAGCTGGGATTGCCCGCCATCGTCGCCGTTCCGAACCTGATGCAGCGCCTGAAGATGGGCGATGTGGTCGAGATGGACGGCAGCACGGGACAGCTCACGATAATCGATCCTGCCTGACACCCATGAAACCCAACACCGAAGTCGCCGCGCGAGCCAATTTTTCTCAGATCCGCTACGCTCAGGTATGGGAAGATGCGGACTTGTTGTTGGAAGGCCTGGCGATTCGGTCGGGTGCGCGGGTGCTGAGTATCGCCTCGGCGGGCGACAATGCGCTGGCGCTGTTGCTGCGCGACCCCGCCGAGGTCGTGGCAATCGACATGAATCCGGCGCAGCTTGCCTGCCTTGAGCTGCGCATCGCTGCCTTGCAGGCGCTAGATTATGAGGAATTACTCGGCTTGCTGGGGGCGCGCCCGATGACAGCACCAGCGCGCCGGGACGCCTTTGCGCGATGCCGTTCGGCGCTCTCGCCCGAGGCGGCGCACTTTTGGGATGCCCATCCAGAGGCCATCGACGCTGGCATTGGTGCGGCGGGCAAGTTTGAGCGCTACTTTGCGCTTTTTCGCCAATGGCTGCTCCCTCTGGTTCATGGCCGCCGCCGAGTGCAGGCGCTGCTTGCCGCGCGCCCGAGCCGCGATGCGCGGGCGGCCTTTTACGAGCAACGCTGGAACATCTGGCGCTGGCGGCTTCTCTTTCAGTTCTTCTTCTCGCGCCGGGTGATGGGCTTGCTGGGGCGCGATCCCGCATTCTTTCGCTATGTCGAGGGGAGCGTTGCGAACCGCATTCTCGAGCGCACGCGACACGCGCTGGTCGAACTGCATTCCAATGAGAATCCCTATCTCGCATGGATCCTGACCGGCACCTTTGGGCAGGCGCTTCCTGCATGGCTGCGACCGGAAAACCACGCCATCATCCGCGAAAGGGCAGGGCGGGTGCGCCTCTTTCAGGGTTCGTTAGAAGACTATTTTAAGCGCCACCCCGACGAGCGCTTCGATGCTTTTAATCTCTCGGATATCTTTGAATACATGTCAGAGGCCAACAGCGAAGCGCTGCTGGAAAAATGCGTGGATGCCGCGAACGCTGGCGCACGTCTCGCCTACTGGAACATGCTGGTGCCGCGAAGCCGCCCAGACTCGCTGAAAGACCGCCTGCACCCGCTCACCGAGCAGGCAAGCCAACTGCACTTGCGCGACAAGGCTTTCTTTTATAATCGCTTTGTGCTGGAGGAGGTGCGATCCTCATGAGCGCGGTAGAGGTTCTTTACGTGCTCTGCGTAGTCGGGCTATTGTTGGCTCTGTTGGTCG
>CAYQTM010000441.1:0-1836 GCA_964420355.1 uncultured Opitutales bacterium | reverse complement strand
GGCTACAATAGGTCGCCGCGATGCGGCTTGAAGTCAGGCTCGGTCACTCCGCTCTCTAAGCAATTTGCATTGGGCTTTGCGGAAGCCGGAAAATAAGATCGTCAGTCTTTCGAATGATCACCCATATAACTTTCAGAACATAAAATGCTTCTAATCGGTTCATTAATTGTAGGACTGCTCTTTACTTTTGGCACCTATCTGGTGTTGCAGAAGAGCTTTGTGCGGCTGTTGTTCGGGTTTGTGCTGCTCAGTAATGCGGCCAACTGTATGTTGCTGATGATGTCGGGCAGCCCGCATGGCAAGGCCGAGCCGGTGCTGGCCAATGGTGAGACCTCGGCTGGTCTGGTCGATCCGCTGCCTCAGGCGCTTGTGCTGACCGCCATCGTGATCGGGTTCGGCATGATCGCCTTTCTCGTCTTCCTCCTCTACCGCATCTTCCTCGACTGGCGCGCCACCGACGGCGGTTCCCTTTACAAATCCTAGACCGCGCGGCCTGACAAATTGGGTTGAAACGCCGCTCGCCTGCGCTAGATTGCCTGCATGGCCGAGAAGACGCTTTTTGAGAAAATCATCGCGGGAGACCTGCCGGGCAGCATTCCTTACGAGGATGAGCATTGCGCGGTGATCCAGGATATCAACCCGCAAGCGCCGACCCACCTGCTGGTGGTGCCCAAGAAACCGATCCCGCGTATCGGCGAGGCTGCGGACGACGACGCGGCGCTGCTCGGCCACCTGCTGCTGGTCGCCCGTGACGAGGCGCGGCGTCAGGGGCTGGACAACGGCTTCCGCCTGATCATCAATAACGGCCAGCACGGCGGCGAGGCCGTGCCCCACCTGCACATCCATCTGGTCGGCGGCCACGACCTCGGCGCGCTGCTGCCTTGATACGCGCAAAAAACCCGGACAGCTGCGGCCATCCGGGTTTTTGAAAGCTTGCTGCAGGGTTACTCCCAGGCGGCACCGCGCATGTCGCCGGTCTGGAGGAACTGCTGGTGCATGGTGAAGGCGTTTTGCAGGGTCTGCGGTGTGTGGCCTTCCTTGGACAGCTCGTAGTAGCGGCGCAAGTCCGGCTGGTAGTCCGGGTGGGCGCAGCGGTCGATGATGAGGCGGGCGCGCTCGTGCGGATCTTTGCCGCGCAGGTCGGCGATGCCGCGATCCGTGATGACCACCTGCACCGAGTGCTCGCTGTGATCCATGTGGCTGACCAGCGGCACAATGGCGCTGATCTTGCCGCCCTTGGCGATCGACGGGCAGGTGAAGATCGAGATAAAGGCGTTGCGGGTGAAGTCGCCCGAGCCGCCGATGCCGTTCATCATGCTCTGCCCCATGATGTGGGTGCTGTTGACGTTGCCAAAGATGTCGACCTCGATCGCGGTGTTGATCGCGATGATGCCGAGGCGGCGCACAATCTCCGGGTTGTTGGAAATCTCCTGCGGGCGCAGCATCAGGTGGCGGCGGAAGCGCTCGAGGTCGCCGTAAACCTGCTCCAGCGCGGGCTGCGAGAGGGTGAGCGAGGTGCCGCTGGCAAAGCGAATCTTGCCGTTGTTAACCAGGTCGATCACCGAATCTTGAATGACCTCGGTATACATCTCAAAGGACGGGATGTCCGGGTGCTGCCCCATCGCGCCGAGCACGGCGTTGGCGATGTTGCCCACGCCCGACTGAATGGGCAGGAAGCTCATCGGGATCAGCCCCGTCTTGAGCTGCTCGGCGAGGAAGTCGGCCACGTTTTCGCCGATCTTCATGGTCACGGGATCGGCGTCCTTAAAGGGTTTGGTCTCGTCGAGCAGGTCGGTATTGACCACGCCGACGATCTTCTTGGGGTCGACCTTGACG
>CAYQTM010000440.1:0-1836 GCA_964420355.1 uncultured Opitutales bacterium | reverse complement strand
TAACCGCCAACTTCCAGCAATTGGAAAATCACAGTTAGAAAACTACCGATCTCTCCAACCCACACGAATCTCACAAAAATCCTAGAAGAACGGAAAAATTAGCTATTTGGCAGCCGCGTGCACTCAGGACTCGGGCAGCAGGGCGACCACTTCCGCCTTGCTGGCGGCGAGGCGGGGTTCGGTCACCTGCGCGAGTTGCTGACGGGCGGCGTCATGCTGACCCAGCTCGGCGTGGGCGCGCGCGAGGTGCAGAGCCACCACCTGACGCTGAAAGGGGTCGTCTGCGACGCGCGGCGCAATCGCTTGCCAGACGGCGAGCGCCCCCGACCAGTCGGGTTGGGCGAGATCGTAAAACGCTTCGGCGTGGCGCACCTGAAAGTCGAGGTTCTCGGGCGCGAGTCGAGCGGCCTCGGCAAAGGCAGCCAGCATCTCGCGGTCGAGCGTTTCGCGATCATAAAAACCGTTGTCGATGAAAGCCTCGCGATAAAAGATCAGCAGCTCGCCGAGCTGGTAGGCATAGAGCGGCTCCTCGGGTGCCAACTGTCGCGCCTGAATGAAAAAGGCGAGCGCCTCCATCGGCTGACCCGTCTCGGCAAAGTGGTTGCCGAGCTGCTGCTTGACCACCGCAATCGCCGGGTCGCGCCGCTCGACCTCCAAAAACTGCCGCGCCGCCGCCGCATCCTCACCCATCGACCGCAAGAACTTCCCATACAAGATCCGCGCCTCCAGCGCATCGGGTTCGGCCTTGAGATAAGCCTCAAAATCCTCCGCAATCCCCTCGGCCTCGCGCCGCAACCCACGCGGCAACACCGCCTCATCGCGCCCCTCCAGCCGCGTCATCAGAGCTTCTTGCGCCGCCACAATCTCTTCCAAAGACTGCCGCTCAAAAGGCGATTCTACCCCCGACGCATCCTCCCGCGAAGTCGCACACCCCGCCAACACAAGCAAACCCACCGCAGCAACATAACAGACCCAACGACTATAACGATCGGCGTTCATTTTATAATACCATAAACGAAAACGGTTCATCGTCGCAGGGGCAATAAGCGTATGCGCTTTCTCCCCTTATCGATGGTGCCCAGTGCGACAGCTTCATGCGGTTCGGAGCGGCAGGTCGCGTTCCTCTGAGCGCCAGCAGGCGTAGCGCAGTGCCTGCACTATGTCCGATGGCTCCAGATAGGGGTAGGCCGCCAAAATCTCTTCGCGCGAGTGATTTGCCGCCAGCAGTCCGACGATCATGCCGACCGTCACCCGCATCCCGCGAATGCATGGCTTGCCGCCCATTACTTCGGGGTCAAACGTTATTCGGTCAAGCTCGTCCACGATTATAGTTCTAGCGAAAATTACCTTGGCGTCAAGCTGGGTGTGGATAGCGAGCGAGGTTGTTTTAAGGAGCCATTCTTCACTGACGAATTTGCAGCGCTAGATTTTCAGGGAGAATTGTTCGATGCGTTTGCGGAGGGTGGCGCGGGTGATGCCGAGGAGGGCGGAGGCTTTGACCTGGTTGCCGCCGGTTTCACGGAGGGCGCGGCGGATCATCTCGCGTTCGGTGGCGATGAGGACGGATTCGCGCTCGTTCTCGCGGACGCGCTGGTAAACGATGTCGAAGGCTTCGTCGATGCTGAGGGTTTCGCGGAGGAGCGCCTGGCGATCCTGTGGTGCCATACCGATCTGCTGATTGCCGAGGGGCTCGGGAGCGGGCGTGGGTGCCGGGGGGGGTGGGGGTGTCGGCGTGGCCTCGGGCTGGGCGCTGTCCGCGCCGGGTGCGGATGCCGGTTCGGGGGGTGGGGCGGATGGGGGCTGGGGGGCGGGCGGGCTGGCTTTGGCGGGTGGGTT
>CAYQTM010000439.1:0-1843 GCA_964420355.1 uncultured Opitutales bacterium | reverse complement strand
GAGACAGTTCGGTCCTCTATCCGCTGTGGGCGTTGGAGATTTGAGGGGTTCATTTCTTAGTACGAGAGGACCGGAAATGGCGAGCCTCTGGTATACCGGTTGTCGATTAGCGGCATGGCCGGATAGCTAAGCTCGGAACGGAGAAGCGCTGAAAGCATCTAAGCGCCAAACCACTCCCAAGATAAGCTTTCCCTTAGGTTCCTGAGAGACCATCAGGTAGATAGGCTGGAGGTGTAAGCGTCGTAAGGCGTTGAGCTAACCAGTACTACTGACCCAATCGAGTTTCCCAAGGCGCATCATCATGGCTCGGATTGCTGATCGATGACGTTATCATTTTTTGATAGAAAAGCCGTCCGGCACCTGCCGGAAACTGGCCAATATATACTCGCCCTGACACGGCTTGCAGCGTTCGGCTACCCGCCGAACCCACTGCCCAACCTCTGGTGAGTATAGGTGCGGGGAAACACACGTTCCCATTCCGAACACGACCGTTAAGCCCGCAACCGCCGATGATAGTGCTGCCACGCTGCGGTGTGAAAGTAGGTTATTGCCAGTCTTATGAAGCCGCGCTTCCCCAAAAGAAGCGCGGCTTTCTTATGTATATATTCCCCCGCAAGGCCCCCGTCATACCGCTGGCAACTCGACCGCAATGCCCAAGACAGGGCGAGCCACAATGCCTTGCGGAACAAAACCGAAAAAAAGTCACTTTAGGCGCAGTTTTTAGGTTGATTTTGCGGATGGGCACTCCATACTTCTCCTCTTTTCCCCGGCTCAAGCCTGGGGTAATTCCATATTTTTCAGCATGAAGCAGTATACGTTGACAGTCGAGCCACGCGAAGCCAAGGGCAGCGGTGAAGCGCGCCGGATGCGCCTCGCCGGTATGGTGCCGGCGGTGGTTTATGGCAAGGAAGAGCACCGGATGCTCAAAGTCTCGCGTCGCGCCCTGGTCGACATGAAAAAGGCGACCGCTGGCACGGCCTCGCTGATCGCCCTGCAGGACGGGCAAGGCTGGGAGTCGCTGACCGTGCTGCAAGACATGCAGCAGGATCCGATCAACGACCGCATCCTGCATGTTGATTTTCAGACCGTTTCGCGCGGCGAGTCGATGACAGCCAACATCCCCGTACAGATCGTGGGCGAGGCCGTGGGCGTGCGCGATGGCGGCATTCTCGACCAGAGCCCCTTTGAGGTGAGCGTGCGCTGTCTGCCGCGCAACCTGCCGGAGTCGCTCCGTGTCGACGGCTCCGCGCCAGCGGTGGGCGATTCGCTCAAGGTGGGCGATCCCGATCTGCCTGAGGGCGTCGAGTTGGACACCGATGCCGAATACTCGCTGGTTGCGGTGACGCCGCCGGCTGGTGTGCCGGAGACCGTGGCACCCGAGGACGAGGTCGAGGCCGACGCCGTTCCGGTGGTGGGCGAAGAGGAGGCCGCCGAGGATGAGTCTGCCGATGAAGGCGAGAAGGCCGAAAGCTGATTTTTCCTGCGCGGGCAGGCTGCCCGCCGATTTCGGAACCCTTCCGAATTCACCCTGTTCTTTAACAGTCCATGAACGTAGTCGCGGTGGTCGGCCTGGGAAACCCTGGGTCGCAATACGAAGGCACCCGGCACAATGTCGGCTTCTGGCTGCTTGATGCGCTGGCCGCCGACCTTGCCGCCGCGCCCTGGAAAAAAGAGCGCCGCTGGAACTGCCTCGTCAGCACCGCCGAACTAGCCGGACGCAAAATCTGGCTGCTCAAGCCGCAGCGCTTTATGAACGCCAGCGGCAGCCCGCTTGCCCGGGTCGCGGGCTATCCCCAGCCTCCCCCCCGGCGCGACGCCCCGCTTGCGCCGCGGCGCGGCGGGC
>CAYQTM010000438.1:0-1846 GCA_964420355.1 uncultured Opitutales bacterium | reverse complement strand
CGCGGATCGGCCGGCGCTGATTGCCCAGCCAAAGCTCTCCGCTGGCCTCCAGCAGCCGCCCGGGCGACCCCTGAATCGCGAAGGGGGTTTCGCGCGCGTGCACCAGCACCCAGGCGCGCCCGCCCGAGCGCGCGATGGCGGTCGGCACGACATACTCGCGGCTGCGCGAGCCAAACACCGCCGAGTGCCGCGAGGTAAACTCCACCCGCACGCGGTTCTCCTCATAGCGCTGAAAAATCCGGCTCATGGTGAGCGGCTGCGCCCGCACGATCTCCTCGCGCACCTGCCCGGTCTGCTCGGCCAGATCGCTGACGCCCGCGCTCAGCTCATCGGCCTGCCGCGCGATGCGCTCCTTTTCCTGGCGCACGGTGGCCACCTCGCCCCGCGCCTCCTCGACCTGTTCCTGCGCCGCCTGCAAATTCTGCTCGATCATCTGCCGCTCCGACTGCTCGACCTCAAGACGCGTAGTCATCTGCGAGCGCTCCTCGACCAACTGCTCCCTCTCCGCCGACAGCCGCGCCCGCTCCTCCTCGGCCGCCTGCAAGGCCGCCTGCCGACGCTCCAGCTCGGCCTGGGTCACCCGCAGCCGCTCCCGCGCCAGCGCCGCCTCCTCGCGAATATCCGCCATATTGGTCGCCAAATCCGCCCGCGCCGACTCCGCCTGCCGCAGTTCCGACTGCGCCTGCTCGGCCTGCTCGGCCAGTTGCGCCCGCTCCCGCGCGATCCGCTCCTTCTCCGCTGCCAGCGCCTCGCGCTCCTGTGCCAGTCGCTCGCTGCGCTCAGCCAGCTCCTCGGCGGTGCGCGTCTTGTCCTCGATCTGCGTCCGCGCCTCTTGCAGCGCCCGCTCGCGCTCGGCCAGTGCCTGCGCCCGCGCCTCCAGCTCGGTCTGCGTCGCCGTCAAATCCTGCGAAAGCGCCGTCCGGCTCTCCTGTTCGCTCTCAAGCGACATCCGCATCACCTCCAGCAGATCATCCGCCGCACTCACCTGCTCGGCGGGCGGCTCAGGCGCAGCCGCCACCGCATCGGTCACCGGATCCTCAAACGAAGCCAGCGCCAGCATGCTCAACAGCAGGAAATCACAAACAATCAGCAGGAGGCTGCGGTTCATCGCAACCCACTCTAAGGCTTCCGCCGCCCGACGCAACCCCGAAGCTCAACCCGCCTCAGGGCTTGATCGGCAGGCCTTGCTTGTCCTTGAAGTTGCTGGTGACGATGACGACAAAATCAATCAGCGTCCAGATTCCAAAGCCGCCGAAAGTAATCAGCATCAGAAGGCCAGTGCCAATTTTCCCAACGTAAAAACGGTGGACACCAAGGAATCCGAGGAAAAAGCAGAGCAGGATAGCGGGCACGAAGCCTTTTTCACTCTTGGGTGCTTCAGTAGCTGTTTCAGTAGTAGTCATGGATATACAGGGGTTTTAGGTTAGTTTTTGATTGGGATAGCAAACGTAGGCACCGGTGCCGTCTCTGTACTCCCCAATCAAGAGCAGGATGGTCGTGACCAAAGTGTGAATACAATCGAGGGCGAGAAAGATCAGGCCGATCAGCGGCAGCCCGGCGATGAAAAAATAATAGAACCAGGCAAAGGTCATCAGCACGTCGGCAATGCCCGGCACCCATCGCCCAAGGTAGAAATGCTGCACGCCTATAAGCCCGAAGATGCCCGAAAGGCAAACGGCGACGACGTAACTTTTCTCCGACTTCCGCTTCACGCTAGGCGACTGTTAGCCGCTCCGATGTCGAATGGCGATGAAAAACTGGCGGCTTGCGCGCATTTTACGCGCTTGTCACTGCCGGGGACTTGGGTGATGCTGCGGCATGGATTTCGCTTTTACTTGTCTGGCTC
>CAYQTM010000437.1:0-1861 GCA_964420355.1 uncultured Opitutales bacterium | reverse complement strand
ATTGGAGCTCAGTCGAAAAGCCCCTGGGATCTTTCAAACAGCGTTTGGTAACGCGTCTTTTTTGGAGATTCTGGTGGCTGATATGGCAAAATAGCGCACCATGCAGGTGGTGACGAGCTGGCAAAGGCTGATTCTACTGTTTTTGAACAGTATTCTCCTGTGAGGCGTGTTGGTTTGAGGCTGGAGGCCGCTCAGGCGGCGGTTCGTCTTCGGCGCTTTTCTTCGTCTGCTTCGCGTTGGCGCTGACGCTCGTGATGGATACGCCAGAAGTTATAGGCGATGACTTTTTCGAGCAGTTCGTCGCGCACGGCGTCAATGCCGCGACGGTGGCATTGTCCAAAGCGGAAGCTGTGCTTGCCTACGGACATAAGTGATTCGACGGCGGAGCGGTCGGCCCGAGCTTCTTTGTAAGGCTCGCTCTGCCAGAGTTCCTCGCCCAGTTGCCGGCGGCCTTTGGCGCCGCTGATGCTGACGTCTGCTACACCGAGCACCTCTTGGAGGTAGTCGGCGTGGGGGCCGCTGGCATAGCCATCATCGGCGCTGACCATGTCGGGAATGATGGTGGTGCGCTCGATGTGTTGCTGGGCCATGGGACGAAGCTGGTTGCTGTCGGCGGCATTGCCTTCGGGGATGGCCACGGCGGTTATGAAGCCGTTGGCGCTGCGGCCCAGCTGCGCTTTGTAGCCGAAGACGGTGTCGCGTCCACCTTTCTTGATGAAGGCGGCGGAGCCGTCGGAGAGGCTGAAGATCTTTTCCTGTTCGTCGCGGTCGATCTCTTTACCGGCTTCCTGCTTGGCGGCCAGGTAGTTGAGCAGGATATCGGCGTCGGACAGGGCGCTGCCGAGCTCTTGCCAGAAGCGCTGAAGCTGCGTGTAGCGGCTCGGGCACAACTTGGGCTGCGCGACCAGCGCTTCCCACTCGTCATGCTCCTCGTGCAGCCGGTTGGCCAGCTTGGAGGCGATGCGGATAAAGTCATCGAAGAGACGGCGGCGCTTCTTGCTGCTGCGCGTGTTGCTCAGAAGAATGGCCGTCTTGGCGCTCTGCAGGTCCTCGAACCAGCGCGGGCATTGCCATTTTCGGAAGGGGCGCAGGTCCCAGTAATCGAGGTTGCGCCCGATGCGATAGGCGCGTTCGAGGAAGCCTTGGATGAGGCCGATATCCGTGGGCCAGGCGCTGTTGGCGTGGATGGAGGTGGAGTCCAGCGTCTGCTCACGAAAATCGTCCAGCTCCTCGCCCAGGACATGCTCCAACTGCAGGTCGAGGATGCGCGAGCGGGTGCGGCGGCTGAGCGCGTTCAGCGACTCGATAATCGTGGTGCGTCCAGGTTGCTTCGCCTCGTGCAACTGCAGGTAATACATCAAGGTCTGCGAATCCACCAACCGATCCCAGCTGCGTTCGTCGCTGATGCTGCCGAAATAGCCGCGCAACACCAGAAAGTAGTAGATGATGACCGCTGGCGTCCGCGGCCGGCCCTGCTCCAGCGTCAACGTTTCGGGGTCGAGTTGAGCCTCGGCCAGCGCCATCACCTCTTCCATCGGCAACGGCAGCGTCTGCTCACTCTCGTAGATGGCGTCCGCCAGCCGCTCCACTTTGCTGCGCCGCGCACGACGGTCGAGATCTTCGTCGATCCAACGCTTGATGTCCGGGTACGCATGCCACAATTCATGGGCGATTTCGAGGATTTCCGCCATTTTCGAGCGGACAGGGACAAAAAACAGTTGAGGTTGCGTCTCGGGCATGCTATGATGAACTCCCAGCCATGATTGTTTTTGTTGTTTTGTATCTCACTATCAACAAAACCGTTATGGCTGCTTTTGCAAGTGGAAGTCAGGCCAAAGTTGCAGTGCCCACGCTCAGATCA
>CAYQTM010000436.1:0-1865 GCA_964420355.1 uncultured Opitutales bacterium | reverse complement strand
CCCTCCCGGGTCATCAGCGGCTCGTAAAGCTCGGGCTTGAGCATGAAGCCGCCGGTGAAGCTGCGCGCCTCGGGCATCCCCAGTTCGCGCGCTGCCTCGGTGGTCTCGTTCACCGCTCCGATGAAGGCGTCGGCCTGCGGGTTGACCCAAAACCGGCTGAACCCATAGCCGCCGTGCAGCTCCCCGCAGTAGGTCACGCAGAGCGGGCGGCGCGGCAGGCGGGCGCTGCGAGCCACCGCGAAAAACCCGTGGTTGAGGTGCGGGTGGGTGCTCAGGACAACATCGGGCGCGAACTCCTCGACCATCCGCCGAAAGCGCTCCGCGTTTCGGATGCTCTTGCCCGCACCCAGCAGCGACGCGCGCTCCAGAAAGTTAAAATACAGGTGGTTCATCCGTGGCCAGCTACGCTGAATCACGTTATACAGCTCCACTCCAAAGTGATAAAAACGGCTGGTCACCTCCAGTGCCTGCACTACCTCGACCTCGATACCTAGATGCCCGGCCTGTCGCGACTCCGCCCAGGCTTTGAAGGCACGCGCCCGCATATCGTGGCCACCGCCCGTGCTCGATGTCAGGATAAGCAGGCGCATCAGCGAGCGGCGGTTGTCTCCTTCTCGGCTTCGGCTTCCGCGCGCTTCTTTTTCATGCCGCGCAGGATTTTCTTCAGCTTCGACCACTGGTCGCGGCGCACGATGTAGCCCACGCAGTTGGGCGCACCACAGCGGCAGGGGTGATCCATGAAAAACTCGATGTCATAGCCATAATTAAAGCTCAGCTCCTCGCCCGCCTCGATGTCGCGCGTGGCGCAGACCCAAATCTCGCCCATGTAATCCACCGCCTCGCAGTTGGGGCTACAGCTATGGTTGATCAGCCGCGCATCGTTGTAGTCAAAGTTCCCGTCGAGGTCGTAGCGCTTGTTCAGCTCGAAGATATAGACCTGCCCCTCGCCGCTCTTTTTGCCGCGCTCATCCTGCTCCAGCGCCCGCCGCAGCGACTCTTTTTTTGTTATTTTCTCCCCCTCGTAGCGCAAAATCCACGTATCCTTCTCAATGTCCTGAGTCGCAAAGAGCCCACGCCCATGAATCCCGGACTCACGGATCTCATATAGGGGTTCTGATTCGCTCATCCCCTTAAACAAGCGGATTGCGCGCCACTTTGCAATCATCGAAAGCGCCGGAATCAAGATTGCTGAGCAGCGTTGCAATCTGCAGGGTTAGGGCTATGGTCGCGGGATGAAATTGAGTCGGCAGGTGGTGCGTCGGGAGGTTGCATTCAGCGACACCGATATGGCGGGGATCGTGCACTTCTCCAATTACTTCCGCTACATGGAGGCGGCGGAGGCGGCCTTTTTCGAGGCGTTGGAAGAGCCGCTGATCGAGCGCGAACCCACACGAGCCAACGGCTGGCCCCGAGTGCGCGCCTGGTGCGACTTCAAGGCACCGCTGCGCTTTGGCGACACCGTCGAGATTGAGCTGCTGCTCGAAGAGATCAAGATACGCGCTCTGGTCTTTCGCTTCAACATCTACCGCATTGACGGCGACCAGCGCGAGCGCGTCGCCAAAGGCGGCTACTCGACCATCTACGTCCACATGGTTTCCGACGGCACCATGAAATCCCTCGCCATCCGCGACAGCCTGCTTGCAAAGATCGAAGCCGTGGGAGCATAATGTCCGGCTCCGCGTCGCCGAAAAAGAATTCACATGGCCACTTTGACAGTGCCCGATCCGGCGAGCCTGCCTCACTAAACAACGGGCTTCCCGGATCATTCGACCCCGAAATTAGAGTGTCGCGACCCGCAAGAGTGGTAGGGTTTTTGGTGAAAAGATGGGGGTGAGACTGGTGCCATGAGAGAAGCATTTCGTAGG
>CAYQTM010000435.1:0-1879 GCA_964420355.1 uncultured Opitutales bacterium | reverse complement strand
CCTGCACGGCGAGGCCGTCGCCATTGGCCTGCTGCTCGCGCTGGAAGCCTCGCGCGAAGCTAGGCAGCCCATCGACGGGCAAGAAACCGACCGCCTCCGCGCCCTGCTCGAACGCTACGAGCTGCCCACCCGCCTGCGCCAGCCCCTCTCCGCCGATGCCCTGCTCACCGCCATGCGACGCGAGAAAAAAGTGCGTGCGGGGCAGCTCCGGCTCGTGTTGCTGGTCGAGATCGGCCAGGCCATCACCGCGCCCGCGCCCGACGAGCCGCAACTGCGCCAGCTCTGGCTGCGAGCCGGAGCCGAGTGAATGAGCTTGCGCTTGCCCGCTGCGCCAGCCATTGCTAGGGCATGGAATTTGGCGTGATTTGGGACTGGGATGGCGTGGTGATCGACTCCTCGCGCCAGCACGAACGCAGTTGGAAGATGCTCGCCGACGAGCTGGGGCATCCCTTCACCCACGAGGACTTTGCCCGCGGCTTCGGCCAGATAAATCACCGCATGCTCACAACGATCCTTGGCTGGACACAGGATCCGAACGAAATCCGTGCGCTCGGCGACCGCAAGGAGGCGCTCTACCGCGAGCTGCTGCGCAACGATCCGCTGGAGTTGCTGCCCGGCGTGCAGTCGCTGCTCGACGCCCTGCGCGCCGAGGGGATCGGCTGCGTGGTCGGCTCCTCCACCCCTCGAAAAAACCTCGAAGTGGCCATCGAAGCGCTCGGGCTGGACGGTTACTTTTCGGCGCTTACCGCCAGCGAGGATGTCGACCGAGGCAAGCCCGACCCCGAGGTCTTCCTCAAAGCGGCGCAAAAGCTGGGGCTTCCACCCGCGCGCTGCATCGTGATCGAAGACACGGCGCACGGCCTCGAAGCCGGCCTGAAAGGCGGCATGAAAACCCTCGGCGTCGCCACCACCCACCCCGAAAATGCGCTCCACGCCGCCGGTGCCCACGCCGTTACCCACCGCCTCGATACCATCACCGTCAACGACCTCCGCCAGATCTTCGCCCTGTCATCGACAAACGGAGAAGCGCCAGAGTGAGTTTCTAGGGCAAGAAACCAACTGCAATCCCACGGTTGAACCGTGTTGACTTCTTAAGAACCGGCGACCTATCTTTTATTTAAATTCAGACTTCTTACTATGATCGATACTGTAATGCACCGCTCTCAACTTCCTCGTTCCGGCATGGCGCTGGGCGGGATTGGCACTGGCTCCTTTGAAATCCGCCACGATGGTGGCTTTTATGAATGGACGATTTTCAACAACTGGCCGCTCTTTACCGGGCCGCAGTTGAAGAAGCGGGCGCATTACCCCTTCGATGACAAGCAGTCGCTCTTCTTCCTGCTCTGGGTGAAGCCCGAGAATCAACAGCAGCGCATCGTGCTCCTGCAAATTGAGGAGGGCTACGGAGCCGCGGGGATCGAGGATCACGAGATGCTTTACATCTTCCCCTGGGTAAAGGGGGTGGATGTGATTCGCTACCGCGCGAGCGTGCCCTTTGCGACGCTGGACTTCGAGCAGGAAGGTCTGCCGCTGGAGATTCGGCTGCGCGCCTGGTCGCCCTTTATTCCGGGCAATGTAAAGGACTCTGCCCTGCCGACGGCCTACTTCGATTTCGACATTAAAAATACCGGCGACCGCCCGATCGATGTGCAGATCCTTGCCAGTTGCAAGAATCAAGCGGGCTACAATCAGCCGGAGCGCCAATACAAGAATACTCGTATTCAGGATGGCGATTTCCAAGCGGTGCGCATGGGCGGCGAATACCTCGACCCCAAGGCACCCGACACCGGCGAAATGTGCCTCGCCAGCCATCACGCCGACTCCACCGCCTACATGGGCTGGGCGCACCAGCACCCCTACTACGAGCGGCTGCTGCGGG
>CAYQTM010000434.1:0-1884 GCA_964420355.1 uncultured Opitutales bacterium | reverse complement strand
GACGCCTCGTCGACGATCAGCACCTGACAGGGCAGCGGGCGCTCGGCATTGTAAAAGAAGCCGCCCGCCGAAGCGTCGTATTTGAGGAGGCGGTGGATGGTGCTAGCGGGCAGGCCGGTGGTCTCGGCAAGGCGCTGGGCGGCGCGTCCGGTGGGCGCGGCCAGCTTCATGCGCACCTTTTTCGCGCCGAGGATGGCGACGAGTGCGCGCAGAATGGTGGTCTTGCCGGTGCCCGGGCCGCCGGTCAGCAGGGTCAGCTTCTCCGCCAGCGCCTTGCGCAGCGCCGCCGCCTGCGCCTCGGCAAAGGGGAAGCCCGCCCGCTCCTCCGCCCAAGGGATTGCCTTGTCGATCAGCACGCGCGGCAGGTCGTCGGGCGCCGCCATCAGCCCCTTGAGCGCCTGCGCCACCCGCGACTCCGCCCGCAGCATCAGGGTGCGCTGATACAGCCCGCCGGGCAGCGACGCCAGCTCGCCGCCCGCTGCCGACATCTCGCGCAGCCTCGGCTCGATCCGCGCGGGCACCACGTCGAGCAGGCGCGCGGCATCGGCCAGCAGCTCCTCGGCGGCGGCGGCGGTGTGGCCGTCCTCCTCGCGCACGGTGAGGGCGTGGAGCACCCCCGCATCGAGGCGCGAGTCCGACAGATTGGACAGCCCGAGGTTGATCGCGATGCGATCCGCCGTCTTGAACCCGATCCCGTGGATGTCGCGCACCAGCCGATAGGGGTCGCGGCGCACGATGGGCAGCGCGTTCTCGCCGTATTGGTCGACCAGCTTTTTCGCCTGCGCGGTGCTGATCCCGTAGGATTGCAAAAACATGAAGAGGTCGCGCGTCGCCCGCTGCCCGTCCCAGGCCTTTTTGATCGCCTTGGCGCGCTGGGCACCAATCCCCGGAATCTCCCGCAGCCGCCCCGACTCCTCCGAGATCACCTTCAGCGTCTCCGCCCCAAAGCGATCGACGATGCGGTTGGCCAGGCCCTTGGCCACGCCCGGAACCAGCCCGCCCGCCAGGTAGCGCCGAATCCCATACACCGTCGAGGGCAGCTTGCTGGCAAAGCGCGCCACCTTGAACTGCTCGCCATGCCGCGGATGGTTGCCCCACTCGCCCGCCAGCTCCAGCGTCTCGCCCACCTGCACGCCCGGCAGACTCCTGGCCACCACCACCGCCCGCGCGGGGCGCTCGGCCTTCAGCTCGCCGACCACATAGCCATTTTCCTCGTTGAAAAAGAGGATCCGCTCCAGCACGCCGACCAGCCGATCTTCTTCAGCCATGCCACACCGCCCTGCTATTCGCCGGCCTCACGCAGGGGGCGTTTGAGGCTGGCCTTGAGTTTGTCGAGGATGCCGTTGACGAAGCGCCGCGAATCCGGCCCGGAAAACTCCTTGCTCAGGTCGATGGCCTCGTTGATCGAGACGATGGGCGGGATGTCGTTGCGGTAGAGCATCTCGAAGACGGCCAGCCGCAGCACGGCCAGCTCGATCTTGGCAATGCGCTTGAACTCCCAGTTCTGCGCCCGCTCCCGGATCGCCTCGTCGATCTCCTCCAGATGCTCGATTGCCCCCAGCACTAGCTCCTCGGCAAAGGCGTAATACTCGCGCGGCTGCTCCTGCTCCGAAAAGAAGGTGAGCATCTGCTCGGCCAGCTCCTCCGGCGGGTTGATGTCCCACATATAGAGGTATTGCAAGGCGGCCACGCGGTTGTCGCGGCGCTGGCTCTTCCGAGTCGGTTTTTCCTCGGTCATGATAGTAAAGGAACGCGCGGCAAACCCGCCGCAGGGAGTGAAAGAGTAGGAAAGCAGTCGATCTTAACGAGCCGCGAGCCCAAGCACAAGCCACACCCGCGAAAAAAACGGAAGCGCCCCACCCGGCGCTGGCTCGGTTGAAGTTT
>CAYQTM010000433.1:0-1889 GCA_964420355.1 uncultured Opitutales bacterium | reverse complement strand
TTTGAATCCGCGCTTTTACACCGAGATAACGCAAAATACGCGCCGCACGGTGCGCTATCTACGGTCTAGCCCGTAGCTGAAATCGCCACAAAAAAAAGGCGGCCACCCCGAAGAATGACCGCCTTGAAAGCGTGGGCTCTAGCGGCGCAGCTTCAGGCGCTCCAGGATCTCGGTGTATTTATCGAGATTGTGGCGCTTGAGGTAGTCGAGCAGCTTGCGGCGGCGGCTGGCCATCTGGATCAGGCCACGGCGGCTGTGAAAGTCTTTTTTATGAGACTGAAGGTGTTCCGTCAGGTGGCTGATGCGTGCGGTGAGCAGCGCGATCTGCACCTCGGGGGAGCCTGTGTCCGAGTCGGACAGGCGGTATTCTTCAATGATTTTAGCTTTATCGATGGTTTGTGACATAGATGGATGGTTCTGGTTCACGGTGTTCAGGGACTCGTTTGACGAATCCGCGAGGCTCGCTGCAATAGCCAGCCCCGCCGCTTAACCTCCCCAAGGAGGCCACCGAGGAGACGCGCCCTCCCGGGCGGCTCTCTAGCGCAGCAGAGATAAAAACGAACCCCCACGCACAAAGCAAGCGCTTTCGCCGCAAAATTCAGGTTTTTCCCAGCGGCTTTTTTCACGATAGCTTCGGTGAGGCTTGCGCTTTGGGGCGCGCGGCGTTTTGATAGGGCTTCATGGCGACCGATGTGAAAGTGCCCGCGATGGGCGAATCGATTTCGAGTGGGGTTCTGGCGTCCTGGCATGTGGCCGATGGCGATGTCGTCGAGCAGGGGCAGGTGCTCTATGAGCTGGAGACGGATAAGATCACCTCGGAGGCCACTGCGGAGGTAGCCGGGCGGATCAGCCTGAAGGCCAGCGAAGGCGACGAGGTGGAGATCGGCCAGGTGGTGGCCGAGATCGACGAGAGCGCCGCCGGGGAGGCTCCCGCCAAGTCGAAATCGGAATCGAAAGCCAAGGCCGCCGCGCCCGTGCCCAGCGGCAAGGACGAGGACAAGACCGAGGCCGGCAAGGAAGCCGCGCCGCAGGGCGATAAGCCCTCGGCGGGTCAGCCGCTCAGCCCGGCCGTGCGCCGCGTGGCCGCCGAGACGGGGATCGACCCCGAGGACGTGCCGGGCACCGGCAAGGGCGGTCGCGTGACCAAGGCCGACCTGCTGGCCGCCGCCAAGGATGCCGAGGCCAAACCCGCGCCCGACACCGCCGCGCCCAAGGTCGAGGCCACCCAGCCGAGCGAGGCCTTCGCAAAGGAGGGCAAACCCGCCGCCAGCGAGGGGCGCGTCACCCGCAAAAAGATGTCGCCCCTGCGCCGCAAGATCGCCCAGCGCCTGGTGCAGAGCCAGCAGACCGCCGCCATTCTCACCACTTTCAACGAGGTCGACATGACCAACGTGATGGCGCTCCGCAAGCAGCATCAGGAGGCTTTCGTCGGGCGTCACGGGATCAAGCTCGGTTTCATGAGCTTCTTTGTGAAGGCAGCGGTCAAGGCGCTCAAGGACGTGCCCGCGCTCAATGCGCAGATCGACGGCGAGGAGGTCGTGCAGAATCATTATTACGACATCGGGGTGGCCATCGGCACCGAAAAAGGGCTGATCGTCCCCGTGCTGCGCGACTGCGATCAGCTTTCCTTCGCGGGGATCGAGACGCAGATCAAGGACTACGCGGGCAAGGCCTCCAAGGGGCAGATCAAGATCGAAGATCTGCAAGGCGGCGTCTTCACCATTTCCAACGGCGGCACCTACGGCAGCCTGCTCAGCACGCCGATCATCAACCCGCCCCAGAGCGGCATCCCCGGGATGCACACCATCCAGCAGCGCCCGATGGCCATCGATGGCGAGGTGGAGATTCGCCCGATGATGTATCCGGCGCCGAGCGACGACCACCGGCTG
>CAYQTM010000432.1:0-1917 GCA_964420355.1 uncultured Opitutales bacterium | reverse complement strand
GAACGCCAGGACGTGATGCACTTCAACGATGAGCTGTTCGCCGTCTTTAAAGGGCTGGTCTGTTCCACCAATGTGGGCTGAGGTCGCTCGGCTTGGCAGTCCCGGCGCCACGTCATAGACTACAAATGTCGCAACTTGCCACAGGAGTCACACCATGAGCGTCTCGATTCGCATTGATGAGCAGCTGTATGACGCTGCTAAAGCGCAAGCCAGCGCCGAGATGCGCTCCATCCCCCAGCAGATTGCCTACTGGGCTCGGGTGGGGCGGGCGGCGCTCGATAACCCCGATCTGCCGATCGAGTTTGTGCGCGATACCCTGCAAGCCCTTGAGGAACCCTCCGAGCCGTTCGACTTGCCGGCGCCATGACCGCGCAGCTGGCGCAACGCCCGACCTTCAAAAGGACATACAAAAAGCTCCATCCCAATCAGCGCGAAGCGGTGCATGCAGCGATTCGCACCATCCTCAGCGACCCCGAGGGCGGCGAAGCGAAAAAGGGCGACTTGGCCGGTGTTCGAGTTGTCAAGTTCGACGGCATCGGCCAAACCTTCTTGCTGGCCTACACCTGGGATGGCCACCGCTGCACCCTGCTCAGCCTGGGGCCGCATGAGAATTTCTACCGCGATCTGAAACGTTGAGCCGGTGCGACCGATGGGGCGGACGCGGGATCAGTCGCTCGCCATCCAGCACTGCCACAACGGACGATGCAGCTGGTAGGGTTGGTTGTGGAAGACCTGAGTTCACTTCGGCAGATCAATTATCTGCAAAGATTTGAGATCACGCGCCAAATTGCCGCCAACGGCATCCTCCATCTGCCGGTTGCCATCGAAACCGCCTCACCGCAAGCCCTTCCCACCCCCACCCCCAGCCGCGCATCGGCTAGACTGCAGGCATGAGCCGCGGCCCCGCATCCCCTGGCATGAACTGCACTTCCCGGCGGAAGACTTGGCCCGGGATGTTGAGCGTGCCTGATACCCTCTGCAATAGGCCGCCAGCAGCCGAGCTACATGCTCTGGTTCGTCGGCCTGGGCCTGATGGTGACGCTGGTGTGGCTGTATATTTCGGTGCTGAGGCTGTTGGCGCGGATTCGGCGCTGAGCGACTGAGCATTCGAAAAGTGATTGACTCCCTGCGATGCTGCCTTATAATGATCGGCTTCGACAGGCGCGTAGCTCAGCTGGTTAGAGCACCACCTTGACATGGTGGGGGTCGTTGGTTCGAGTCCAATCGCGCCTACCAAACAGTCGGTCATCGGCAGCACGGATGGTGCCGGGCCTTCCGAGCCGTCAGCCTTGGCCGGGGCGCAGTGCGCATCGGCTTCGGGGCTGGCGGTTTTTGGTTTCGGGCGCGCGCGTTGCGGCTGTTGTCCGCCTTTGCATGTGGTCCCTCGTATCGGCCACCACTGAGCACCAAGAGGTTCCGAGAATGCCAACGATCACGCTTCCCGATGGGTCCCAGCGTCAGTACCCGCAGGCGGTGACGGTGTCCGCGGTCGCGGCCGATATCGGTGCCGGCCTGGCAAAGGCGGCGCTGGCGGGGCGCGTCAACGGCCGGTTGGTCGATACCTCGTACCCTATTGCCGACGACGCCCAGCTCGCCATCGTCACCAGGCGCGACGAGGAGGCGCTGGAGCTGCTGCGCCACGATGCCGCGCATGTGATGGCGCAGGCGGTGCAGGAGCTGTATCCGGGCACCCAGGTGACCATCGGCCCGGCGATCGAGAACGGCTTCTACTACGACTTCGCGCGCGACGAGCCCTTCACCCCCGATGATCTGAGCGCGATCGAGCAACGGATGCAGGAGATCGTCAAGCGCGATCTGCCGATCGAGCGCGAGATCTGGGAGCGCGAGCAGGCGAAGGCCGTGTTTCGCGATCTCGGCGAGCACTACAAGGTCGAGATCATCGACGACCTCATCCCG
>CAYQTM010000431.1:0-1937 GCA_964420355.1 uncultured Opitutales bacterium | reverse complement strand
GGTGGGCATAAACAGTGAAGCCGTGGGCAGCAAGCAGCTTTCAAGGCACTTTCGACCCTACGCCGGTATGCTTCAAAGCGGTAAATCCACCCGGCGAACAGCATGTGCATAATTGCACCTTTTATGGCTCTTTTTCACGGGAATTCGTGAAGAGCCGCGAAATGAGTCGCTAATGATTGAGGTTTCCTTACCGGCGGAACTAGCTTAGGCTGGGCAAATGGCAATTCGGACAGTTTTGTATGATCTCGATGGCACGCTCGTCGATAATTTTGCGGCGATACACCTTGGGATGGCCGAGATCGCGCGGCGGCTGGAGCTGCCCGCGCCCGCGCTCGCCAAGGTCAAGGCGGCGGTCGGCGGCGGTGTGGCGCGCACCATTGGACGCCTCTTCGGCGAGCCGCATCAGGAGGCGGGCTACACCATTTTTCAGGAGCACTTCCCCAAGGTGGCGCTCGAAGGGCTGCACGTTTACGCCGGCGTTGAGTGGCTCCTGCGCGAGCTCCACGGGCAGGGTCTGCGGCAGGCCGTGCTGACCAACAAGGAAGGCCATAACGCCCGCCGGATTATCGCACACCTCGGGCTGGATCGCTACCTCGAAGCCGTCCAGGGCACCCTTGATGTCGGCGCGGCGCGCAAGCCCGAGCTGGCCTTCACCCGCCCCCTTCTCGAACGCCTCGAAGCCGAGCCCGCCACCACCATCCTGATCGGCGACTCGCCCTTCGACGCCGAAACCGGCACCAACGCCAACATCCCCGTCCACCTCGTCACCACTGGCAGCCACAGCGCCGAGCAGCTCGCCGACACCGGCGCGGCAGGCATCTACCCCAACTTTCACGAGCTGGGCACCGCCGTCTTCGGCCTGCCCACCCCGCAATAATAAGCCGCGCAAATGCCTTTGAGATTGGCGAAAATCCTGCGGCAGATTACCGTAATGCACATGCAAGATTTTCGATTCCCAAAGACCCTTCTAATAAGCTGGCTGCTGAGCGCCGCGTCGCTGCTGGCGCAACCCATCTGGCCGCAGGACAGCAGCGACCTCGAGGCCGACCCCCAAGTGCGCTTCGGCCAGTTCGACAACGGGATGCGCTGGGCGATCCGCCCCAATGCCGAGCCGCCGGGGCGCGTCTCGATTCGCCTGCTGATCGAGTCCGGCTCGCTGTTGGAGGACGAAAACCAGCGCGGGCTGGCGCACTTCATCGAGCACATGGCTTTCAACGGCACCGAAAACTACGCCGCCGGCGAGATGGTCGAGTATTTCCAGCGGCTCGGTATGGCCTTCGGTGCCGACACCAACGCCCACACCAGCTTCGACGAGACGGTCTATTACCTGGAGCTGCCCCATGCCGACGAAGCGCTGCTGCGCGACAGCCTCCTGCTGCTGCGCGACTACGCGACGGGTATGTTGTTGGAGCCCAAGGAGATCGAGAGCGAGCGCGGGGTCATCCTCGCCGAAAAGCGCACCCGCGATACGCCCGACTCGCGCACTTGGCGGGCGCGAATGGAGTTTCTCTTCCCCGGCAGCCGAATGGTCGAGCGCTATCCCATCGGCATCAAGCCGGTGATCGAAACTGCTGAGCGCCCGGTGTTTGTGGATTTTTACGAGACCTGGTATCGCCCCGAGCGCATGACCCTCGTCGCGGTGGGCGATGTCAGCGAGGCACTGGTGCCGCTGCTTGAGGAATATCTCGGAACGTTTGAGGCCGCTCAGCCCGCCGACTCCGAGCCGAGCGCCGGCCCCTTCACCGCCGAGCCGGGCGTCGAGGTGGGCTACCACCCCGAGCCGGAGCTGGGTTACACCACGGTCGAGCTGCACAGCATCGCGCCCTACGAAAAGCAGCCGGACACGGCGGCGCAGCGGATCGACCAGCTCCATCGCTCGCTGGCCAATACCGTGCTCAATCGCCGGATCGAGCGTCTGGCCAAAGCGCCCGACGCGC
>CAYQTM010000430.1:0-1952 GCA_964420355.1 uncultured Opitutales bacterium | reverse complement strand
CTAGAAGCCTGTGTAGTTGGAGCCTGCAACTGCGATGACAATCGCCGCGACGAGCAGCGCCACAAAGAAAAAACCAAAGACGGCGGCCACACCGGTCGCGGCGGCCTTTTCCTCCTCATGGATGGCTTCCTTGTCGACGACCCCCTGATCGCTGCGGTCAACTTGGCGAGGCTCATTGCTCAGGTGGGCGTGGTTGGACTTGTGCGGGAGCACTGCGGCCAGAAGCAGCCCGACAACGATGGCCGTTAAAAAAATCGGCATCCAGGCCACGTCCATGATGACCGGCCCAACAGCGGGCGTCCACACGCTCGCCGCCCATAGCAAGGGAGCGATCAGGAGAAAGAAAAACAGCATGGTGATCCCGATGCCAGCGTCGGCGCTTCGGGTGCGGTAGCCGCCCACCGGGATGAGCAGCAATACGATGGCAAGCGCAATGATGGCGCTCAGGATAATTTCTGGAAGATACATACGTAGAGATGGTTAGTGGTTCGTGGTTTTAGAAGGAGCCGGGCTGCCCGACGCCACGCGGACGCGCGCGGGCAAGTTCATTTAGGGGTATTCCCGGCTCCAAAGTCATTTGATGGGATAGCGAGCGAGCGCCGCCACTGCGCTGCCGCCCGGCACCTTGTCGCGTGAGCGGAGGTCGACGCGCCCGCCGTGGGCAAGCGTCTCTTGGGCGATCGTGTCGGCGAGATCGTGCACGCAGGTGGCACCGGATTCGCCGTCGGCCAGCTCGCGCACCCGCGCCTCCTCGGGTTCGACCACTGCCTCCTGACGGAAGTCGTCGGCGATGATCGCAAAATCGAGTCGTCCATTGCAGGCCGCAATGGCGGCCTCTTCGGGCGAGCGCAGCACCAGCTCAGGCGGCGCGGAGTTCAGCCTGTCGTCGAGCGTTTCGCGCTCTTCCTTCAGCAGACCCTTGACCTGCTCCAGCGCTGCCGAGTGGAGGTCATCGGGGCTGAGGTGGCCGCTGTCGCGCAGGATCTTGAAATGCGGATTGCCATGAAAATCTGCCGCCTTGAGGAACTCGCCCACATTCTTCTCGGTGCCGATGCAGACCACCGCGCCGCGCTTGTTGCTGACGTAGTGGCTCACCGCCCGAGCCACCGTAGCGCTGGTGCGCTCGCGCTGGCTGCCGAGCTTGTCCTTGTTCGAGCCCTGTCCATGCTGGCGCTCCTCGGGCACCGAGCCGGGGCCGCCCTCGCGGGCGATGGTCGCGCCGACGTGGTATTGCAGGCTCTCCTCCGGGTTGTCCGCCCAGGTCGCCTCGTCGCGATCCTCGGGCATTCCCGGCACATCGACCTCGGTCAGCCCGGTGCGGTCGCCCTCAAAAAAGCGCACATTATCCTGCGCCAGCGCCGCGACAAAGAACTCGGCATCGGTCTTGAGCGCTGGGAGCAGCGGCTTGATGTAGTAGCGGCTGCCGACATGCACGAGGCTCGGTGCCTCCAGATTGGTCTGAATCAGGCGCTGCTGTTGCGACCCGATGAAAAAAGCCAGCGTGTGTTTCTTGCTCAGCAGCGATCCCGGGTTTTCATACATCTCGCGCAGCGGTGCCAGCCACTCACCGATGCTGTCGTTTTCCATGCCCTGCTCGCGCAGCATGGCTTCGGCCTTGGTCAGGCCATCTTTCAGGCGAGTGCGATTCTGGTCGCTCTCGTTGGCACCCTTTTCGAGCGGCAAGTAGAGGGTCAGACGCAGCGCGCCGTGCTCGGCGGCCAGCTCGCGCAAAAGGTTCGCATCAAGGTCTTGGGCTTCGATAGGGGATTCAGTAATCATACCCTGCTATCACGCATGTGCCATGCCAGCCTTGCCAGCAAATGCGTGGTGCCCCCCTTGCCGGATCTACAAACGACCGCTGATTGAGCGAGCCTTTTACCAGAGGCCGCGTTCGCCCGATTCGAGGCTTTTGGCGAAGTTGACGACCAGTTGGACGGTGCGCCCGACGCCTT
>CAYQTM010000429.1:0-1959 GCA_964420355.1 uncultured Opitutales bacterium | reverse complement strand
GACCTCCGAACTCTTTTCCGTTTTTCGTTTTGCGTTTAACCGAGGATTGCGGCAAGTTACTGCCATGTTTCATGCGAAAGACGAGAGTTTGAGAAAGCCGACCCAAGCGCAACGTGTGCGTGCGGATGACGATGAGGAGCGGGAGGAAAAGCCCGAAAAGCGCCCCGAGGAGATTGCCGCGCAGTTACAGCGCAAGTTCCTGGAGGAGCGCAAAATCTTCCTCTGGGGCGAGGTCAGCGACAAGAGTATGCGCGACGTCACCGAGCGCCTGCTCTACCTCGAATGGGAGAAGCCGGGCGAGCCCATTGTGTTCTACGTCAACACGCCGGGCGGCAGCGTCACAGCGGGCATGGCCTGCTATGACACGATGAAACTGATCACCTCGCCAATTACGGTGATTGTAACCGGTATGGCCGCCTCGATGGGTTCGATTCTGCTCTGCGGCGCGGAGAAGGGGCAGCGCTTTATCTACCCGCACGCCCGCGTGCTCATCCACCAGCCGCTGATCGGCGGGCGCATGGTAGCACCGGCGGTCGACATCCACATTCAGGCGCAAGAGATGGAACGCATCCGTGCCGAGCTCAACCGCATCCTCGCCGAGAGCTCCGGGCAGCCCCTCGAAAAGATCGAGAGGGATACGGATCGCGACTTCTACCTCAACGCAAAAGAGGCGGTGGAATACGGTCTGGTAGATAAGATCATCGACAAACTGTAGCCTTTTTTGGTATGTTGAGTTGATTACTCAACAAAAGCGGGCAGCTTTTGCAGCATGACCTTGTTTGCGCAGACGGAGTCGCCGACACTCAACTGGGGGCGCCTGTGGGAAGCCTGGGATCAGCCGCTGATTGCCGGCAATACGCTGGGGGATATCATCATCCTCTTCCTCTTCCTGCTGGGCGGTTTTCTGCTGGGCAAGGTCGTGCAACTGCTTTTCTACGCGGCGCACAAGCGCTTTGAAAAGAAAGGCCAACCGCTGCGCTCCACCTTTGCCCGGGCGCTCGGCAACGGTCTGGTCTGGATCCCGGTTATTCTCGCGTTTTTCCTGGCCACCGGAGAAGAGGCTTTCGTCGACCTCGCCGCGGCGGACAACTTTTTAGAGACGACGGCGCGCATCTTGATGACGCTGGCGCTCGGCTATCTGGCGCTCCAACTGGTCGCCGTGCCCAAGCTCTGGCTGGAGGGCAAGTCGGCGCGCACCGAGAACAAGCTCGACGACATGCTGGTGCCGATCGTCAGCAAGAGCCTGCAGGTGACCGTGATTTTGCTGGTGATCGTGCAGATTGCGCAGATTTTGAGCGGTCAGGAGCTCAGCGCGATCATTGCCGGTCTGGGCATTGGCGGTCTGGCGGTGGCGCTCGCGGCGCAGGACACGCTGAAAAACTTTTTCGGCACGCTAACCCTGCTGGCGGACAAGCCCTTCCAGCTCGGCGAGCGCGTCAACATCGACGGGCATGACGGGCCGGTCGAGGAGGTCGGGATGCGCAGCACCCGCATTCGCACCCTCGACGGGCACCTCGTGTCGATTCCCAACGGCGAGCTGGCCAACAAGGCGATCTGGAACATCGGCAAGCGCCCGCACATCCGCCGCCTCTTCTCCATCACCGTCACTTACGACACGCCGCCCGTCAAGATGCGCGAGGCAAAGCAAATCCTCGAAGACATCCTCAAAGATCACGAGGGGATGCACGCCGATTTTCCACCGCGCGTCTATTTCAATGATTTCAACGACGCCTCGCTCGGCTTCATGCTCATCTACTGGTATCACCCGGCGGATTACTGGGCGTTCATGGCCTTTTCCGAGCGGGTCAACATGGCCATTCTCGAGCGCTTCAACGATGCGGGTATCGAATTTGCCTTCCCGACCCAGACCCTCTATCTAGCCGGCGACAGCAACCGCCCGCTCGACATCGGCGTCAACATGCACAAAGCCGAGGGCTAGGGGAGCAGCGGCATCCTGCC
>CAYQTM010000428.1:0-1960 GCA_964420355.1 uncultured Opitutales bacterium | reverse complement strand
CCTCGTCGATTATGGCGCTGAGGGGCTTTTCCACGTCGTCGGACAGATTTTTGTCCGGCTGCTGCAGGTCATTGTCATTCCCCTGGTTTTCCTCTCCCTCGTCTGCGGCACGGCGTCGCTGTCCGATATCACGCAGCTCGGCCGGCTCGGCGCCAAGACTGTCGGCCTCTACCTCGTGACCACCGCGGTCGCCATCAGTGGGGCGATGGCCGCCGCCCTGCTTGCGCGTCCCGGGCGCAACTTTCCGATGGAGGAGAGCGCGGAGTTCGTGGCCACGCCGCCGCCGCCCATTTGCAGCTCGCGCCCGTCGGTGCCGGTGGGACGCGGGTCGGCCTCGACCTGATAGAGGATGCCGGCACCCTCGGCGCACTCGACCAGCCGCTGGAAAACGAGGGGGTTGGTGTTGGCACCACGGGTCAGGATCGGCCCGCCGCCGAGCTTGAAGCTGCCAAAGCGCCGGTTGTCGCACTCCGGGTGATCGGTGGCATGGCCGACGTCGATGGCCAGCGCAAAATCCGGTTGCAGGCGGTTGGCCACCGTGCGTGCGCCGCGGCACCCGATCTCCTCCTGAGCGGTCGCCGCCGCAATGAAGCGCGCCGACAAGCCTTTGCGATCCGCCGCCAGCCGCCGCGCCGCCTCCATTGCCACATAGCAGCCGCTTTTGTTGTCGAAGCCGCGCGCGGTGCCGATGCTCCCGTTCAGCACTTCAAAAGACTGGTTATACACCCCGACATCGCCGATCGACACCCGCTCCAGCGCCTCGTCGCGCGACTTCGCGCCGATGTCGATCCAGAGGTTTTCGCGCTTGGGGGTCTTCTTGCGCTCGTCAGGGTCGAGCAGGTGAATGGCGCGCTTACCAGTGACGCCCAGCACCACGCCCTCGTTGGTGAGGATCGACACGCGCCGCCCGGCGATGGTATTGAGGTCGATCCCGCCCACCGTGTCGAAGTAGAGAAAGCCGTTGTCGTCGATGTAGCTGATCATCAGCCCCAGCTCGTCCATGTGCCCGGCGACCAGCAGGCTGGGGTCGCCCTCGGGGTTGACGGTGGCGATGCGGCTGCCCATCACGTCGCGGTCGTATTGGTCGACCTTGCCCTTGACCCATAGGTCGACGACGGCCTGCGCCTCGAACTCGTAGCCCGAGGGCGAGCGGGCGTTCAGCAGCTTGGTGAGAAATTCCGGTGCTTCAAAATTGGACATAACAGCAGTTTGGGCTATCCTGTGGTTAGCGTCAATACGCCAGCCCGCCCAAACCCCTGAATTGCCATCTTTCGCGACTGTCTTCCTGGCCTTGTCGTCAAGGGCGGTAGTGTTTTTCTAGCGCAAAAAGGATAAGCGTATAAAAAATGCAAGAAAAAAGTGTAGGCGCATTTGCATATTAGAAGACATCGGCTAATGCTTAGGATGTCGCAACCATTAGCGGCATTCAATCCAACTATTAGTTATGAAAAAGATTACTACCTATCTGTCCGCCCTGTTGATGGGCTCCGCCCTCGCCTTCGCCGGTTATGGCGAAAAGTCCAAGGACTACGCCAAAAAGGCCGAGGCCAAGGCGGAAAAATCAATCGTCGACATTGCCGCAAGCAATGACTCCTTTGAGACACTGGTCGCCGCCGTTAAGGCTGCTGGACTGGTCGAAACCCTCGCTTCTGAAGGCCCTTTCACGGTATTTGCACCCACTGACGAAGCCTTTGCCAAGTTGCCAGAGGGCACTGTGGAATCCCTGCTCCAGCCGGAAAACCGCGAGAAGCTTCAGAGCATTTTGAAGTATCACGTCGTAGCCGGCAAGGTGAAGGCCAAGGATGTCAAAACAATGGAAGTTGTCACCGTTCAGGGTTCAAAAGCACAGCTTATGGTCAAGGACGGCAAGGTTACCATTGACGGAGCCAATGTTATTGCGACCGATATCATTGCCAATAATGGCGTCATCCACGTCATCGACGCGGTGATTATGCCCGCG
>CAYQTM010000427.1:0-1962 GCA_964420355.1 uncultured Opitutales bacterium | reverse complement strand
GCGCCTCGCGTCGAGGCCAGGATGTCGTTGCGTCCGTCGTACCAGCTGTTCTGTTGGAGACCCATCTCCACGCCTGTATAAGGCATGAACTGCCACATTCCGGTCGCGCTCTTGGGCGAGACCGCTCGTGGGTTGTACCGGCTTTCGACCTCGGGCAGCAATGCAAGCTCGGCGGGCAAGCCGCTGCGCTCCAATTCCTCAATGATCAGGTGCAGATAGGGCTGCGCGCGCTTGCTGAGATCCGTGAGATAATTGCGATCGCGCCTGAGCGCACGCAGTGCCTGCTCGACACGCTCATGATGCGCGACCCCGAGGCCTTCTCCGTAGCGGACGCGATCCCAAAGATCGCCACCCGTGCTCGTAAAACGATGTCGGCTCTTGGCTCTGCCATCCTCTCGCCCAACGACCCGAACGTCGATGGCGGGTCGGACATAGCCATACTCGCGGGCTGAGACCGAGAAGGTCTGGCCACTCGCGAGGCTATCGTCACTGGGTCGATGGCTGGCGCAGCCACTGAGATGGGTCAGGAGTCCGCCTGTGGCGCAGACGAGCAGAACGGTGCGGGCAGCACTTGGCATAACAGGTTTTGGCAACGGCTGGATTTGGGAATGATGCGGTTGGTGCTTGTTTTGTCGCGCCTCCGCGACTCAATATACGGAAAAACCCGGAGCCTTGCCAGCGGCGCGCGCTGCTCATGGCGCCTGGACCGATGAGATCATGTCTTCAGGAGAGCAGCGCCGGGCAGGCGTTCGAGGCCCTGGCAGCCTGGCTAGGGACGAAGCTGGGTCACGAGGTTGCGCGCGCCGGGCGCGAATGCGTCGAGCGGATGATCGAGAATTCATTTGGCCACTTCTTGGTGCAGATCAGCTGTGTCGGCGACTTCAGCACCGCGTTCGAGCATAGCCGCATCCGCTCTCACCTGGTCCTTAGCGAGTCTGTGTGCCCGCGCTGGTGCGGCTCACCGCTGCGCGCCAGACCAGCCGAGCTGCCGCTGGCCGCCGCCAGTGTCGATGCGCTGCTGCTACCGCATACCCTTGACTTTGCGCTGCAGCCGCAGCCTGTGCTGCGAGAGGCCGAGCGTGTGCTGATCCCGGAGGGGCGCATCCTGATCATCGGCTTCAATCCCTGGAGCACCTGGGGGCTCACGCGCGGGCTGCTGGGTCATCGACAACCACCCTGGTGCGGCAATCAGTTGACCTCATCTCGACTCGTCGACTGGCTCGACCTGCTCGGTTTTCAGCTCGAAATGCGTGAGTGGCTCGTCTTTCGACCGCCGTTGCGCTCGGCCTACAGTCGCCGCCTCGATTGGATCGAAGAGGCCGGTGCGCGTTGGTGGCCGATCTTCGGGGGTGTCTATGTGATCCGCGCCGTAAAGCGCGTGAGTCTCTCCACGCCAATGAGGCCGCGCTGGAAGCGGTGCCCGGCGTTCCTGCCTGGAGGCGCGGTCAAGCCAACCGTTCGTGAGGGTAATCATGCTCGACAATGATTCGTCTGGCACACAGACGCAGGGGCATCGCGCAACAGGCGCGGTCGAGGTGTTTACCGATGGCGCCTGCAAGGGCAATCCCGGTCCAGGCGGTTGGGGAGCGCTGATGCGCTATGGGGCGCATGTTAAGGAGCTGTTCGGGGGCGAGACACAGACCACGAACAATCGCATGGAGCTGATGGCGGTGATTCAGGCGCTTGAGGCCCTGAAACGCAAGAGCCATGTGATCCTGACCGTTGATTCGCGCTACGTGCAGGATGGGGTTGAGCGGTGGATGCCGCGTTGGAAGCGCAACGGTTGGAAGACCAAGCAGGGAGGAGCGGTCAAGAACCAGGACCTCTGGCAACGGCCCGATCGGGCGCTTGCTGATCATCCGGTGAGTTGGCGCTGGGTGCGTGGGCACAGCGGCCAGGTCGAGAAGGAGGGAACCTGTGCGATAGCGAAGTTGGGTATCCCGAAGCGGGCCTAGACCGTCT
>CAYQTM010000426.1:0-1963 GCA_964420355.1 uncultured Opitutales bacterium | reverse complement strand
GAAAGTCCTGGGCGATCTCGCGGCGGGTGAAGCTTTCGCGAAAGTAGACGTCATGCGGATTGTTGATCTCGTCCATCGCTGCGGACTGTATCCGGCTTGGCGGTGTGTGGTGAGTTGCCGTCTCCCGAAAGACGCCTCTCCCTATGCACTCAAGCGCGCCAACAGCGCCGCCCAGTCTTGGCGACCCTTGACCTGCTCGCTGTCCTCTTTCGACAGCTCGATCGAGGCCATGCTGTGGCCGAACAGGCCGCCGGCCAGTCAAACCTCCGTCCAGACGCCGAGCACGGCGTCGTTGAAGCGAAACAGGCGTTGGCGCTCGTCGACCAACGGCTGAAAGCGGCCGGCCCTGACGCAGCGGGGGCAACCCTTGGTATTCCCGCAGCTCGGACAGCGCTTTCAGGGTTGTTAAGACCTGGCATCCACTTCGGTGATCACTTCTGCCAACAATGACGGGCGGATATGCAGAGTGGTCTGAGCCGGGATCGCGCGCAGCAGGTCCAAGACGTCGCTGCGAGAGCGCGTTTTCTGGCGAATGGCGCGAACCAGTAAACCAAGTGTCCCGTGCGCTGCGATTCCTAGCGCTTTAGCAGCCAAGCGCGCGGCGGAATCGTCAGTCAACAGTAAACTGTCGGGACATTCCATACAGAGTTGCAATGCTTCCTGTTCGCCGCGATGCAGGGTATAGAGTGGTGCCAGCGCGGTCACCAAGGGCGAAGCAGTGCGCAGGCTCGCGCGGACGAACAGCGCCGAAAAGGTCTCCAGCGCTCGGGGGCGATGGTGGTCAATCTCCCGCCAAACGCTCCCGGGTACCAATACGTGTTCAAAGTCGCACAAGAGATCGAGACAGCCCAATTCATCCAGGTGAATGATTGGACCGGCATCGGCGACAACGAACGCCCTAGTCTTGCCCATGCAGTCCCCAGTCGATGTCTTCCCGAATCAATTGTTCCGCGATCCCCTCGCGATGCGAGTCCAGATAACGACGCATGGCTTCTACGATCAGCGCGTCGATATTCGTGATCCAACCTTCTTGCACAAAAAGTTGTGCTTGCTCAAGGAGCTGATTGGGGATATTCGTTTGCACTGCGGGCATGGTTAATCCTATCTGTCAGATCTTGGAGGCATGCATGGACATGGTCAGGCTGAGCCTCGGTCAACCTTGGAAACAGCGCCAAGCGGATGGCGCGCTCACAGCAGGCACTCAGTGAAACACCGCCTCCGGCGTCTCCGCCGTGAGGATGCGCTCGGACCATTCCAGCAGGGTCTCGGCATCGGCCTCTTGGATTTGCTGGCGGAGTCGAGCATCGGCCGGGCCGAATTTGCGCTCGATCAGGCGCAGCAGGAACTCGGCTTCGCCTTGACGCTTGCCCTGCTCACGGCCCTGCTCAATATATCGATCGATAAAGGTCTGCATGATCGGATCTCCCGGTGAGGTCTGCTCCAACAACTGGCGGGCGTCGTCTTCCGCTACCCGTTGTGTGCCTTGGACATAGTATCGCAGCAGCGATTCCAGAATCTCCAGCGCGGTGTCGCGGTCGGCGATCTGGTCGATCAGGGCGATCAACCGCTCCAGGTGCTCAAGCGGTTCCTGGCTGAAGATCCAGCGCATCGCGAGTTGCACCAGGCGGGTGAGCACATCGCCTTTGATCTCGGCGTTGGTGCGCGCTGAGAGGTCGTGCAGGGTGTAGCGGAATTGTGGCACATAAGTAAGTCAGGCGCACTGCGGCGCCCGCCAGCTCAGGCGCCAGCGCAGCGCAGCGCGGGCAAACCTGCTAGCCTCAAGCTATCTCGGCTCAACCTTCCACATGCATCACAAACGCCGCATGGACCGCCTTCTCGATCCCAAGAATGATTACGTCTTCAAGCGCCTGTTCGCCAGCGACCCTGAGCTGCTGGTGGCGCTGATCAATGACCTGCGCCCCGACCTGCCCGACATCACCGCCGTTGACGTCATCAACCCCGG
>CAYQTM010000425.1:0-1970 GCA_964420355.1 uncultured Opitutales bacterium | reverse complement strand
GTCGCAGCAGGTGTCTTGCGCCGGGGTGCAGGGGTCGCTGGCTTCGCTGGCGCAGCAGGATTTTGGGGCGGCGTGTTTTTTCCAGAGGCGGGCGAGTTCTGACCAGAGGATGAGACCGAGGAGGAGGATCGCGGTGCCGAGGCTGAACCAGCCCGGCAACAGGTCGGCGTCGTGGTGGGCGTGCCCCGACCAGTCGGCGGGTGCGAAGAGGTCGAAGGTGGCACCCGCTGCCCAGGCGAGGCCGATCACTGAGGCGATGAAACAGGCCAGCGCGCGCGCCCCGAGCATGCGGTAGATGGTGAGCAGGTTGACCGAGTTGCTGGCGGGGCCGGCGATCAAAAACACCAGCGCCGCACCCGGCGGGAGCCCGGCGGTCACCAGACCGAAGGCAATCGGAATCGCGCCCACCGAGCAGACATACATCGGCAGCGCAATGAGGGTGACCCCGAGGTAGGCCAGGCCGGGGATGCGCGTGAGCGGCTCCAGTCCGGTGGGTGGGATGAAAACGACGATGGCCGCCGCCAGAATGATGCCGAGGAGCAGGGTGCGGGAGAGGTCGGCGGGGAGGTCGACGACGGCGTAGGTGGCGGCCTCGCGCAGGCGCTGGCGCAGGGGCTTGGGCGCGGTCGGGGCATTGCCGGAATCGTCTTCGATGGCGGGTTCGGGTGATGGGGCAGGGGATGGCGCTTTGGCGAAGCGGTCGACGGTCGCCCCAGCCAGCAAACCCGAGAGAAAGGCGACCGCCGCGCGGATCAGCGCGATCGGCCAGCCCAGCAACCCAGCGGTCGCCAGCACCGAATCCACCCCGGTCTGAGGCGTCGAAGCGAGAAAAGAGGCCGTCGCCCCACGGCTTGCGCCCTGACGATGTAGGCTGGCCGCCAGTGGCAGCACACCGCAGGAGCACAGCGGCAGGGGCACGCCCAGCAGCGAGGCTTTTAGCACCTGCCCAAATCCGCCGCGCCCCAGATGCCGCCGCACCGTCTCGGGCTGGATAAACACCCGTAGCAAGCCCGCCAGCACTAAACCCAGCAAGAGGTAGGGCGCCATCTCCAGAGTCAAATCCCAGAGCGCCACGCAAAATCGCACAAACAAATCCACAGTGTTTTTTACTTATCGACCCCCATATCTACTAATACAAAGAATTTATTGAGAGTCAATTGTCATGGCATTATTGATTGCCTTTTCAGACTGCCCAACTTTAAACAAGACCTTTCCCAATAGATTTTCCTCCATGACAGTGCCTGTATATCTACTGTCGTATGCACGCCTGAGGTTATCGCCTAGTAAAAAGTATTCATTTTCTTTGATGAGCAGTTCCGATGTAGTAAGAACGCTGAGATCAAAGCCTTCACTATCATAAAATGATAATTCAGCGTCATTGACCACGACACCATCGCTGGAGAGTTTGACCATGTCGCCGGGGAGACCGACTATGCGCTGAATCGTCTCAACCCTGCTCCCGTTGGGCGGTTGCATCCTGAGTAACACAATATCTAATCGATCGAGTTCAGAGGAGTCGAAATAGGCACGATTTGTCAATACCACATCACCCGCTGCAAAGGCAGGCAACATGGAATCAGTCTGCACTACATACAAAGAGTTTCTAAATGAAAGTATTCCAATAACAACAGCCGATAATAAAAGTGCTGTGAAGGCGACCAGTGCCCAGGGTTTTACCTTGAATATGCTCATAAGTGCCTATTCTGCTGTGTCTTACAAGGGCTAGTGAAACGTCATATCCGGTTCAGTAAAAATTGTAAGGCTCAATGAAGTTTGACTGGGTTTTTCGAATCGAGTTAAGCGCATTGCCCACTATTCAAAACAACAATATTGTCAGCCTCCGCTTGATACATGCTCCCTTTTGCATCTCCCGATATATTCCGGAATTCTCTTTAAGTAGCTTTGTCCGCAGAGGAAGGTAATGGGCCCATCGGTGGAGCTGCCTGATTTACAGATTACGCGTATATCTT
>CAYQTM010000424.1:0-1976 GCA_964420355.1 uncultured Opitutales bacterium | reverse complement strand
GGAGTGGTCGCCATACCAGACCTCCTCGAAGCGGCGCAGGTGCTCGCGAAAGCTGGCAGGGTAATCCTCTGGGCGTCCGCCGCGTCCGGCCAGCTCGCGGGCGTAATCGAGGTTGGTTTTGAAGCGCTGGAGGCGGATAAGGCGCTGCTCGTTGAGATGACTGAGCAGGGCGAGGTGGCAGGCGCGCGCGGCCAGGCGATATTGTCCCTCGGCTTCGAGGCGGCGCGCCAGCTCCAGCCACTCGTTGCGCGGCAGGGCATCGGCGCTCAAGCTCTCGTCGGTGAGGTCGACGTCGCTCGTGCCAGCGGGCAGATCGGCACCAATCGGCGCGGCAGGCGGACGCGCGAGCAGGCTTTTAACAATGAAGAAAGCAATCAGCAGGACTAGCGCCCCGAGGACAATCCACGCCATTAACTGCATAAGTCCTTCCACATCAATCGGATCGCGCGGATGCCATTCGCGGGGCTCGCGCTCTTTCTCCTCGAAAAACTTCTGCAGCCAGGCTTCGAGGCGCTCCATCCATCGCTCGACCAGACTCTGCGCCCGTTCGCTGCGCTCGCGCTGAGCCTCCCGAGGCATCCGCCAACTGAAGGCCGGCTCGTCAAGCTTCTCCTGCACGGCCTGCTCGAAGCGCGCCAGTCGCCCGGCCTCCTCTTCGGCCTGCGCCCGAAGCGTGCTCGGGGTAGTCAGCCCGAGCAGTCCAGCCACCAGCAGCAGACCCACCGCCGGACGCAGTCGCGCCAGCGAAACCAGCAGGTCGCGCCCGGTGCTGCGGCTCTCCTGATAAAAGGCGCGCAGAGCAAAAAAGGCCTTGGCAAAGGGGCTTGCGATGAGGAGGGTCAGCCCGATGCAGAGCGCTTGAAACCCAGGATCGGCCAGCAGGAGCGGCCCGGCGCGCGAGATGAGCGTCTCGATCCCCAGCAGGCCGTCGAGCAGTTGCGGCAGACCGAAAAACAGCGCAACCAGATTGGCGTAAACCACCACCCCAAAGAGCACATACATGGCGGCAAAGGTAAAATCCGTCTTGGGGTCGCGCCCCGAGTGCTCCCATGCGCGCTGGGTGAGGGTGCGGGCGGCCTCGCGGTCGCGGCAGGGCAGACAGCCGAGCATCTGATAAAAACAGAACACGCGCGGAAAGGGTATCGTAATGAGCAAGGCGACCGGTAACACCAGCGGGGCGGTCGGCTGGATCAAGAGCTGTCGCCGCAGCCAACTCGCCAGCGGAACGGATCGGGCGTCCGGGTCGTCGGCAGCCAGCGCAAAGAGGTGGCGGCCAAACGCACCTTGGGCGATGACCATCCAGAGGTAGGCCAGCGCGAGCAACGCCGAGGACTCGGCCAGATGCTCGCCTGCGAAGGGGCTGCGGCTCATTTCCAGACAAAACGCGGTCAGCGCAGCGGCAAATACCCCAGTGCCCGCCAAATGCCACAGCCATGCGCTGAAGGGCAGCGCCCGCAGCAGCGGCAGGGTCTCGCTCAGCACGGCAAAGGCCGAGCGCTGGTCGGCACTGCGCCGTGACTGTGCCGTCTTGCCCATCAAAAATCAGCGTGCCAAACCTCGGGGATGCGTAACAGCAGCCCGCCCAGTCCGATAAAGAGCAACCAGAGCAAGCCGATGCTCAGCAGCGCCAGCATCCAGCCGAACAGCCCGCCAATCCAGCCGCTGCTGCGCTTTTCCTTCACCGCCACCGCCGCGCGCAGACAGGGCTCGCAGATCATTCGCCCTTCGTGCTCGACCACACACTCGCCGCAGAAATCGTTCCCGCAGTCGAGGCAGCGCGCAGCGGCCTCGCGGTTAGGATGGTGAAAGCAGCGCAGTCGGGAGATTGTGGCGGACATCGGATGGGCAGGGTTCAGGCGGTGGACTCCGGCGAGGGCGCGGCGGGTGTCTCGGGTGGAAGATTCGGCGGCAGCGGCGGCGGCAGGTTGGGTCGCTTGATGGCCTGATGGGGTCGAAAGCCCTCGATCAGCTCGTCG
>CAYQTM010000423.1:0-1988 GCA_964420355.1 uncultured Opitutales bacterium | reverse complement strand
GGCGCATCCGGGTTCATTAAGGGAAAGCTGACCAGTAGGGTATCTGGCGATTCGGCGCAGACAGGATCGCCGGTAAACGCATGTGCAAAGTGAGCGCTCGGTGGGCACTGCGGTTGTGCCAGCAAGGCGCCAATCACATGGGCGATGATTTGCCGGAGGCATCGGTCGGCGTTCGGACCAAAATCGCCAATCTCCTTTGGATCGATCCAAGGCTTGGTGTAGTAACGGGCCGTTTGAAACGCGGGCATTAAGGGTTCTCCTTAGGTACATCCGTGGCTAGTGGATGGCCCCGCCGTGCGGGACGACATGGGTGATGTCGATGCGCAGCAAACCCAGCACCTCGACCTCGCGGCCGTAGTAATGGTCCGCTTGGATCACTGCGTCTTCGTGGAGCTGCTGATGCTCGTCTTCGTCCGGCTCGCTGATCATGTAGACGCGCGAAGCGTCGGCAGAGAGCACGGCCGCGCCCGGCTTGATCTCTTGCTTGGCGAGGTGATTGACCATGCGAGCGATTGCGGGCGGGTCATCGTCTGGTTCCAACTCGACAAAGAGTTCAGGCCGATCGTGCTCGGTGCGCCCGATGGTGTAGATAAAGGGCGCGGACTCCTCGGAAGGTCCAACCAGCACGACCATGCAGCCATGCTGATGAATCATCTCCGCAATCCGCTCCCGATCAGGGGTGCCTTTGCAGTTTGGGTCCCCGCAGGAACAGGTCATGGTTGAACCTCCAATAACGCGGCGGCATAACCGCCTTCAGGGATCAGGGCCTCGTCGAGCGATTCTTGTAGGTAACGGCGCAGGTCTGGCGCCGCTTCCTGGCTGCGGTAGGTCCAGAACGCGTGCGGCGCCACTAGGACTGGCGGGTCCGCCTGATCGATCACGGCTTGCGGGACCGGCCACTGCACCCATGGCCAGGTCGGCTCGATATGCAGCGACTCGGTGATGGGCAGTGGGACTTCAAAGCGCAGCACGCGCATATCGGCCAAGCCGAATACGCCGGCGAACGTCGTCTCGATGCTGTAGGGCAAGAAGGGAACGCAGTTGAGCCAAAAGCCGGGCGGAGCGGTCCGGGTCCCGAAGCCGATCACGATCTCCTGGCTGGCCTTGGGTCCGTTTTGCAGGATGGCCTCTGCGGCTTCCGGTGTCGTGACGTGGAACCCGATCAGCTGGCCCTCGCGAGTCGCCAGCACGCGGTTTGCATCAACAGACGCGTAGCCGGGGTCCCAATCAGCAAAGGGATTAGGGTGATAGCCGCCAACACAAAACTCAGGCGCGTTCATCGAACACCTCCATGCGGCCATCCAAATACACCATCAGCGTGCGTGCGGGCTCGCGGACCACGAGCGCGCTACCGGATAGATCGATACCGACTACCGCAGGACCTGTATCGAGCGCGATCAGCAACCGCTCCTCGGCTTCCCCTAGCGCGTCCTCCGCCTGCTTGCGCGCAAGCTTGGCCTCGATTACGCGCTCGATGGCCAGGTCTTCAGCGGCCTTCGCGCGTAGCCAATCAACCAACGCCTGAGTGTCAATGCGCATGGCTTTGATCCTCATACCGGCCCCAGAGGCGGGAGTGGTAGAGCGCGCCGTCGTGCTCTGCATAGGTGGTGTGCAGGGCGCGCTCGATCTGGTTATCCGGCAGCTCGCAGTCGGTGTAGCCCCGCAGCAACGTATCGAGATAGTCATCCGATGGCGGCGAGATCAGGCGTCCTGGCTTCATCTGATAGACGATGGCCAGCGCCCGATCAAAACCGTGTTTGCGGCGGTCAAGCTGCACCGAGACGCCGCGACGGGTGTAGAGGTTCGGGAAGCCCTCGAAGCGGTCCAGGGCCGCAAGGTCGGCGTCGTCAATGTCCCAAAGCGCGCCATGCACCGTATGCTCGACAGCTGGGCGGATGTCGGCGACGCCGCGAAAGATCAATTCATGCTCAAACAGGACGGCGGTGCTGAGATAGTGGGCGTTCGGGCATCGATAGGCCATCTGACCG
>CAYQTM010000422.1:0-1990 GCA_964420355.1 uncultured Opitutales bacterium | reverse complement strand
AACATCGAGTTTCACTGCGAAAAAACGGTGATGGAGGCGCGCCACGAGGGGCTTTTCGCACGCCAGCGGGTATTTGTGCCGCGCCACCTGCCGGTCGAGGCGACCACCGTGTGGGTGACCAACGAGAGCGACCGTCCGCGCCAGGTGTCGGTCTTTGCCTACGCCATGTTCCAGCTCAACGGCGTGGACAAGGAGGGCAAGGGGCTCGGGAAGCAGAACACCGCCCATGTGCTGCCGGAGATCGGCGGCGTGCTGGTGAGCAATTCCGACAAGGACTTGCCGAACGACCGCTTCAAAGGCTACCACATCGCGCTGGAAGGTTTTTACAATGGCAATGGCTACCGCGACCACTTCACACGGCTGGATTTCTCGGTTTCCGCGCCGCGCATCCTCTGGGGATGGAGCTGCGACGGGCGTCCGGGCTGCGGGCCGGATTGCGCGGGCATCGTGCAAGTCAAGCTGGAGCTGGCACCCGGCGAGACCCAGCGCGCGGACCTCCTGATTGGGCAGTGCGCGGGCAAGGACGAGGTGCCGGCGCTGCGCGAACAGGTGTCGCCCGAGAAGCTCGATGCCTGGTGCGACGAGGCCAAGGCAGCCGAAGACAAGCGCGCCGAAGCTTGGACGGTGGACGTCGGGCACGAGCTGTATAACGGCCTCTTTAATATCTTTCTCAAAAAGCAGCTCTACAACTACCTGATCAACAAGAGCGGCTTCCGCGACAACTTGCAGGTCGACATGGCGCTGGTGATGGCCGAGCCCGAGACCGCCGAGTCCAATCTGGTGCGCGCGCTGGCCAGCCAGTATGCCGACGGCTCGGTGCCGCACGGCTTCCGCCCGCTCAATCGGCTGAAGTATTCCGACAAGCCCGCCTGGATTTTGCAGGCGCTGCCCGCGCTGCTGAAAGAAACCGGCAACTTTGCCCTACTCGATATCGGCGTGCCCTACTTCGAGTCCGACGAATCCGGCACTGTCTTCGACCACGCCCTGCGCGCCATGCGCTACCTCGCGCAGGACACCGGCAAGCACGGCCTCTGCCGCCAGCACCACGCCGACTGGAATGACGGACTGGAGGCCACCCACGAGGCCGGCGAACGCGAGAGCGTCTTCGTCACCATGCAGCTCTGTCTCGGGGCGCGGGAGATCGCCGAGCTGGCCGAGCGGATCGGCGACAGCGCGGCGGCGAGCGAGGCACGGCAGGTTTACGAGGCCTTCAAAAAGCAGATTAACGAGCAGGCCTGGGACGGCGAATGGTATCAGCGCACCATCTGCGAGGACGGCTACCGGATTGGCAGCAAGGAGGCCGAGTTTGGCAAGATTTTCCTGAATACGCAGAGCTGGGCGGTGCTCAGCGGGGTGGCCGACACGGCGCGCGCTCAGGCCATCATGGCCAAGGTCGACGAGCTGCTGGAGGACGACATTGGCTACCGCATCTGCAAGCCGCCCTACGCCCGCTTCGACCCGCGGGTCGGTCGCATGTCGCAGACCAAGCCCGGCTCCAACGAAAACGGCGGCTGCTACAACCACGCCGCCGGCTTCAAGGGGGTCGCCGACTGCCTGCTGGGGCGCGCCGAGCAGGCCTGGCGCACCTTCCAGAAGGTCACGCCCGACAACCCGGACAACCCGATCAGCCAGTCCGGTGCCGAGCCCTTCAGCTACGTCAACAGCTACAGCAGCGTCGAGGAAATCTACGGGCAGAAGGGCTATGCTTGGCGCACCGGCACCAGCGGCTGGTTCTGCCAACTGCTCATCGAATACATCCTCGGGGCGCGCCGCGACTACGATCATCTGGTCATCGACCCCTGCCTGCCGAAGGCGCTGCCGACCGCGCGCATCGTCCGCAAATTCCGCGGAGCCACCTACGACATCCGCCTGACCAACCGCCCCGAAGGCGGCAAGCAGCCCAAGACGATCACCGCCGACGGCCAGCCCATCGAAGGCAACGCCCTCCCCCTCGCCAACCCCGGCAGCGAGGTCAAAGTCGAGGTCACCC
>CAYQTM010000421.1:0-1993 GCA_964420355.1 uncultured Opitutales bacterium | reverse complement strand
GGGGTGGGGGTGCCCGCGCGGGAGGCGGCGGTGTGTGGCGCGGGCGGCGGGGGTTATGTCGGGCCGACCGCAATCGCGCGCGCGGGCGGGCGCGCCTGGGTGCTGGTGCACGCGCGCGAAGCCCCCTACGCGATTCAGGGGTCGCGCGGGCGGGTGCTGGAGGCCAGCGGAGAGCTTTGGCTGGGCAATCAGCGCCGGCCGATCCGCGAGGTGGCGTTTTTGCAGAGCGATCCGCGCCTGCTCGCCATCCCGGTCGACCCCGAGTTGCTCGACAGCCTCGGGCTGCGTGCCTTCGACCTCTCGCCCGAGCCCTTTCGCTTCTCTGAGGCGGTGCTGATCGACACGCAGGACAACTTTTTCGGCGAGGCTGGCTTTCGAGCCGAACCCGAGGCGCGCGGCTACCTGCGGCTGGATTCGACGGTTTTCAATCGCCTCTTCGGTGAGTTTTCTCCCACCCGGGGCGATCTCGTTTACGCGAAAACCGGCGAGCTGCTCGGCCTGATGGTCAACAACCGCTACGCCAAACAGCTCGACAACCTCGAACCCGGCACCCGCATACCCCTCGGCGACCGCTTCAACCCCGACAACACCAACCAGTTGATCGAGGCACTCGAAACCCAAGTCGAAAGCCTCCCCAGCGAATTGCAATAACCCAAGTCGCAAGTCCAAGTCGGAAAGAGGGGTCGGGGCGCAGAGGTTTTGCGAGGGTCAGGCTTTGTTGACTTTGCGGGGTCGTTTGCGGTCTGGGTTGAGGATGGGGCAGAAGGTGCAGGCGCGGGTGGTGCCGTCGCATATTTTGCGGGCGTTGCAGTGCTCGCGTCCGTAGTAGATGATTTGGAGGTGGAGCGTGTTCCAGCGGTCTTCGGGGAAGAGGCGTTTGAGGTCGCGCTCGGTCTGCGCTACGTTTTTGCCCTGAGTGAGCCCCCAGCGCTGGCCGAGGCGGTGGATGTGGGTGTCGACGGGGAATGAAGGCACGCCAAAGGCCTGCGCCATAACGACTTGCGCGGTCTTGTGGCCGACGCCCGGCAGGGCTTCCAGAGCCGCGAGGTCGGCGGGCACCTCGCCGTTGTGGCGCTCGACGAGCTGCGCCGAGAGCGCGCGGATGTTCTTGGATTTGGCCGGAGCCAGCCCGCAGGGGCGCACCAGCGCCTCGATCTCCTCGACCGGCACTGCTGCCATCGCGCCCGGCGTGTCGGCGCGGGCGAAAAGCGCCGGGGTGGTCAGGTTGACCCGCGCGTCGGTGCACTGCGCCGAGAGCACCACGGCCACGAGCAGCGTGTAGGGGTCGCGGTGATCGAGCGGAATCGCGGGCTCGGGGTAGAGCCGTTCGAGCTGCTCCAGCACCCAGGCCGCGCGTTCCGTCTTGGTCATTGCCGCACTCAGTAGGGCAGGGGGTGCGCCTTGCAGAGCTCGAGGACGATCTTGCGCGAGCGGGTGAGCGCCTCCTTGTCCTTGGGAGCTTTGAGCACGCCGTCGATGGCCTCGGCGATCTTCACCATCTCGAGCTCGCCCATGCCACGGGTGGTGACGGCGGGCGTGCCGATGCGGATGCCGCTGGCGTAGAAGGGTTTGCGAGAGTCGTTGGGCACCGGGTTCTTGTTGGTGGTCAGGTGCGCCTTGTCGAGGGCGATCTGCGCCTCCTTGCCGGTGAGGTCGGGCAGGTTGGGGCGCAAGTCGATGAGCATCAAGTGGTTCTCGGTGCCGCCGCTGACGATGTGGTAGCCGCGCTCGGTCAGCGCTGCCGCCAGCGCCTTGGCATTGCCGACGATGCGCATCGCATAATCCTTAAACTCGGGCTTGGCCGCCTCTTGAAAACAGACCGCCTTGGCCGCGATCACATGCATGAGCGGCCCGCCTTGAATGCCGGGCAGCACCATCGTATTCACCGCCTTGGCATATTTCTCCTTGCAGGGGATCAGCCCGCCGCGCGGCCCGCGCAGAGTCTTGTGGGTGGTGGTGGTGACAAAATCCGCGTGCGGCACGGGGCTGGGGT
>CAYQTM010000420.1:0-2012 GCA_964420355.1 uncultured Opitutales bacterium | reverse complement strand
CGTTTCCTCGTCTGCGGTTTCTTTGGCGGCGGCGTCTTGTTCGCCGAGTTCTTCTTCGAAGCGTTCGCTTTCTTCTTTGTGCGCCTGCTTGCCTTCCAGAGAGCGCGAGCGCTTGGCGAGGCGTTCGAGGCGCTCATTGCTGCCGTAAACCACCAGTTGGTCGCCTGCCTCGACCGTGTAGGTGCCGCGCGGGACGCCCAGATACTCGTCATCGCGCTGAATGCCGAGCACCAGCACGCCCTCGTCGGGCAGATTCAGCTCGCTGAGCTGCTTGTGCTCGCACCAGTGCCCCTTGGCGACGTCGATGGTGGAGACGGTGTAATTGCCGCGAATGTCCATGAGGCGGGCGTAGTCGCGGGGGCGGATCGATGTGAAGCGCTTGAGCGCCCAACTGATCAGGCGGCCGAGATGCCGGTCGAGCCACTGACTGTAAGCAGCCCAGATGAGCACCAGCGCGCCGAGCAGCAGCACGCCCGCGCTCGCCCAGCGCTCGCCCTCGAAGCTGGGGTTGACGAAGCCCAGGATCAGCGAGGCGATGGCGGTGACCAGCCCGGCGTTGCCCAGCAGGATGAGCACCATGATGATGCGCCGCCGTATGGGGTGCTTGGTGACCACCTCACTCTCGGTCGTCGTAAAGCCCGCGCCGGTGAAGGCTGAGCGCGCCTGAAAGCGGGCGTTTTCGCGGCTCATTCCGGTATGGATCAGCGCCACCGTGGCGATCTTGGTCACCAGCAGCGAAAAGGCGATGATCAGAATCAGCGCCAGAATCGAGAGTATGCCCGAGGGTAAATACAAGCTTAACTATAGCCGCTTTACGCCGTTTTTACAAGTGGACGGGCAAGTGAGGGCAATTCAAAAAAGGCGAGCTGCGCTTGCCAGAGAGGCTCGTCGGAACAAATTAGCTGTGAGGATTACAAAGATGAACGTGAAACATAAGGGCAGATTGTTTACGATTGTCGCGGTGATCTGGGTAGCGCTCTTCGGGGCGCTCAGTATCGCCGCCCAGCATCCGGGCAAAGCAGAACCGGAGCCGACTGGCACCAAGGCCGAGGAAGCGGCATCCACCAAAAAAGCAGTGCAAAAGATGACTCCAGAAGAACGACAGGCAGCGCTCGACGCGCTCGAGCCGATTCAATGCAACGTGGCCTGCGGCGGCACCGAGCCTCCCTTTCAAAACGCCTACTGGGACAACAAGGAGCCGGGGCTCTACGTCGATGTGGTGGCCAAGCAGCCGCTCTTTGCCTCGGTGCACAAATACCAGTCGGGCACTGGCTGGCCGAGCTTTTTCCAGCCGATCAATAAAGAGGAGATTGTGCTGAAGGATGACCGCTCGCATGGCATGGTGCGCACGGAAGTCCGCACGAAAACCTCGGACATCCATCTTGGGCACGTCTTTGAAGACGGCCCCGAGCCCACCGGCCTGCGCTACTGCATGAACTCCGCCGCGATGGAATTCATCCCCGTCGCCGAGCTTGAAGGCCGGGGCTACGGTGACTTTCTCGCCCTCTTCGAGGGCTGAGAAATTCGAAAGGCAGAATTCAGAAGGCAGAAAGGCAGGGTGCCAGTGCCGTCCTGAAATAGGTTGTCACTTATATTAAGGAGGCAGACCCATCAAATCGGCATATCTCTTTATGCTTCTTGTACATACGACCTTCGACCACAAGAGCAAGTCTTTCTCAACCCTCCTCAGGCACCTCCAGATGCACCGCATCGCATTCGACAACCTCCCAGCCAAGCCAGCACCCCGTCTTTCCCTCATACCACCGCGCTACGAAGGGCTTGCGGCGATAAGCTTGATAGATAGTGGATATTTTCATGGCAGTCTAACTCTACCAGAGCGAGCCGCCAATTCCATATCTAAGTGCTTGGAGGAAAACATTTTGCGATACAAAAACGGTCAACTCAACCGCACTCCACCACGCCCACCATTGATTGCCTCACTTGGAATCGCCTCGCCTGCTATTCAAAGCCCACGAATCAACCCCTTCAGTCAAGGTGCGGTTAAGGGAAAA
>CAYQTM010000419.1:0-2054 GCA_964420355.1 uncultured Opitutales bacterium | reverse complement strand
AAAAAAAGAGCTCCAGAAATCCAAACGCCGCCTTCACTGAGATTCGTGTTGATTTGTGCGATTTGTAGTTTTCTGATCTCTGCGGGGACGCAACCCAAGCGGTTGACTCGGTGCGCATAAACTCTGAAGCCGAGGGCAGCGACCAGCCTTCTAGGCACTTTCGACCCTACGCCGGTATGCTTCAAAGCGATAAATCCACCCGCGCGAACAGCTTGTGCATAATTGCACCTTTTATGGCCGTTTTTCACAGAAATTCGTGAAGAGCCAGAAATTGAGGCGGGGTTATCAAGTTTGGGGTGGGGTGGGCGACCTTCAAGGTGCGGCTTGATTCCTTGAGGTCGTTTCCCAGCTTTCCCCCAATGTTTAATAATCGTTCGCTTCTCGTAACCGGTGGCACGGGTACCTTTGGCACCCAGTTTGTCGAAACTGTCCTGCGCGACTACAAGCCCGCGCGCCTCATTGTCTTCAGTCGAGACGAGCTGAAGCAGTATGAGATGCAGCAGCGGTTCAATGCGCCCTGTATGCGCTATTTTATCGGCGATGTGCGCGACCGGGCGCGTCTGGTCGAGGCGATGGCCAATGTCGACTATGTCGTCCATGCCGCCGCGATGAAGCAGGTGCCCGCCGCCGAATACAACCCGATGGAGTGCATCAAGACGAACATCCACGGGGCGGAGAACGTGATCCATGCGGCGCTGGCCTGCGGGGTGGAGAAGGTGATCGCGCTGTCCTCGGACAAGGCGGCCAACCCGATCAACCTTTACGGTGCGACCAAGCTGGCTTCGGACAAGCTTTTTATCGCGGCCAACAATTTTGCCGGGCACCGCGTGACCCAGTTCGCGGTGGTGCGCTATGGCAATGTGATCGGCTCGCGCGGCTCCGTGATTCCGTTTTTCCGCAAGCTGGTCGAGGAGGGCGCGGCGGAACTGCCGATCACCGATGAGCGGATGACGCGCTTCTGGATCAAGCTGGAGGACGGCATCGAATTTGTGCTGAACAGCTTTGCGCGGATGCATGGCGGCGAGATTTTTGTGCCGAAAATCCCCTCGGTGCGGATGGTCGATATTGCGCGCGCGATGGCGCCCGAGCTGCCGATCAAGCTGATTGGGATTCGCCCTGGCGAGAAGCTGCACGAGATGATGTGCCCCAACGACATTTGCCACCGCACTCTGGAGTTCGACGATCACTTCGTCATCCAGCCCACCATCAACATGCGCAGCAACCCCAATTATGCCAAAAACGCGCTCGATGAACGCGGACGCCCCGTCCCACGCGAATTTGAATACAGCTCGGACAACAACCCACACTTCCTCAGCATCAGCGAGCTGCGCGAGTCCTACGGGTGCACCGCCGCGCCCTTCGACGCCCGCGCCGACGCCTTACAGTCGGCAGCATGTTGACGCTGCCGATGTGGCTGCGGTGCGCGCGGTGCTGGAGTCGGACTGGCTGACCCAGGGGCCGCAGGTGCCGGCTTTCGAGGCGGCGCTCTGTGCGCAGACCGGTGCGCGTCACGCCGTGGTGGTGAGCAACGCCACCGTGGCGCTGGAGCTGGCCTGTCGGGCGCTGGGGCTGGGCGCGGGCGACTGTTTTGTGACCTCGCCGATCACCTTTGTGGCGAGCGCGAGCTGCGGGTTGCGGGCGGGTGCGCGGGTGGAGTTTGTCGACATCGACCCGGCGACCGAGCTGCTCGATCTGGATGCGCTGGAGGCGCGGCTCGCTGGCGGGCTGCGTCCTCGGCTGGTCATCCCGGTGCACTTGGCGGGGCAGTGTCCAGACCTGCGGCGGCTGGCGGAACTGGCCGAGCGCTATGATTTTGCAGTAATTGAGGACGCCTCGCACGCGCTGGGCGCGAGCTACCGGAACACGCCGATCGGCGACGGGCGTTTTTCGGATTGCGCCGTGTTCAGTTTTCACCCGGTCAAAATGATCACGACCGGCGAAGGCGGCGCGGTGCTGACCAATAGCGACGCGCTCGCCGAGCGTCTGCGGCGTCTGCGCTGTCACGGTCTCGAAGATAGCCCCGTCGAGGGTGCGCCTCTGCCGCTGACTTATCG
>CAYQTM010000418.1:370-2068 GCA_964420355.1 uncultured Opitutales bacterium | reverse complement strand
CCGAGCGACATCCGCACGCTGTGGGCTCTCGGCGATACGATCGAGTACTGGCGGAGCGGCGACCTCGTGCGCTGGCTGATCGACCAGATGCAGACGCTCGACCAGGCCTACCGGGCCGAACTGGTCCTGCGCCGGCTGACGACCGAGGTCGAGTATCATACCTCGCTGCGGATGGAAAGCTCGGACACGATGTGGACGACCACGCGCGATCGCTGGCTGACGTGGTTCGCCGAGCAGACGTTCGAGGAGCGCTCGCCCGAGGACTGCGAGCCGTACACCGGCGGCGGCGAGATCATGCCGCCCGGCGAGAAGATCACCGACACGGCCGACCCGAAATGGCGGCGGCTGCTGGAGCTGCGCCGGTTCCACCTCGACCAGCTCGATGTGGGCCTGGCGCTGGACACGACGGCGTCGATGCGCCGCCCGCTCGAGTGGATCAAGCGCGACGTGGTCAAGATGATGCGGGCCTTCGAGCTGATCAGCCGCGAGCCGCGAATCGGCATCACGCTTTACCGCGACCACGGCGACGCCTACGTCACGCGGGACATCCCCCTGACGCACAAGGCGGCCAACCTCCAGAAGCGCCTGAAAGGCGAGGGGCCCAAGGGCGGCGGCGACATTCCCGAGGCCCTCTACGAGGCCCTGGTCTCGATGATCAAGCACCAGAAGTGGTCGTCGAGCAAGACCGCCAAGAAGATCATCGTGGTCATGACCGACGCCCCGCCGAAGGAGGATTCGCTCGAGGCCATCGAAAAGCTGGTCCGCAAGTCGACCGACTACGGCTTCACGGTTCACGCGATCAAGGTCCGCACGAGCAAGTGGATCGAGCGGAAACTCGACCTGCCGAACTATGACACGTGGCTGAAGACGCTCGACAGCCTGGCCGAGTGGGGTCAGGGCTCGAGCGAGTGGGTCGAGTTCTGGACCCAGTCGCAGATCAACCCGCGGTGGAAGGGCACGGCCCGGCCGACCGAGGGCAACATGGCCGAGCGGATCATCATGCGCCAGGTCCTGCAGGCAGCGCTCGAGTTCGGCTACAAGGACCGCGTCGACCCGTTCATCGGCGTGCTGCTGGAGTACGTCGAGGAGCCCCTGCCGGAGACGCGCGACCCGTTCCCCGAGGCGACCCCGCACCCGGCCCCACCCCCCCGCGACCCGCAGATGGATCGGTGAGGCGGTGAAGAGGCGGAGCCTTTTCCCCTTATTCGCTTTACATTTTCGACTCGGGGGCTAATCATTGGGGTTTGAGTCTAGGTTCCTATCGGGGAGGAGAGCGTGCGGACCAAGCGTTATTATCATTCAGCATTGGGAAGTGTCTATCTTGGGGATTCGCTGAAGGTGCTGCCCAGCAAGCTGGAGGATGAATCAGTCGATCTTGTCGTGACCAGTCCACCCTACGGGCTGGTTCGCAAGAAGGAGTACGGCAATGTGCATGCAGACGAGTATGTGGATTGGTTCCGGGCTTTCGGAGAAGAGTTCAAAAGGATTCTGAAGCGAACAGGATCTTTAGTCATTGACATAGGAGGGGCTTGGGAGCAGGGCCAGCCAACACGCAGCCTGTATCATTATGAGCTCCTTATCATGTTGTGCAGGGAGCTTGGGTTCCATTTGGCCCAGGATTTCTTCTGGTGAATCCCAGCAAGCTACCCACGCCGGCAGAATGGGTGACAGTCCGGAGAATTCGCGTCAAAGATGCGG
>CAYQTM010000418.1:0-360 GCA_964420355.1 uncultured Opitutales bacterium | reverse complement strand
GCGCGCCGAGTAAGACCCCTTGGCCCAAAACAAGCAATTGGCGGGTCTTACAGCCATATACCGCCGGCATAAAGGCGCTTTTGAAGAATGGTTACAAAGCAAAGCTCCGGCCGAGCGGACACGATATAAGCGACAAGTTTCATCGGAATAATGGCGCAGCCATTCCCCCAAATTTGATCGCACTTGCGAACACTGAGAGCAACTCAGCCTACTTGAGGCATTGCAGCAAGAGAGATATCAAACCTCATCCGGCTCGATTCCCGGAAGAGATTCCAGAGTACTTTATTCGTATGCTTACCGATGCTGGGGATTTGGTGGTTGATCCATTTGCCGGCAGTTGCGCCACTGCGGCCGCGGCTG
>CAYQTM010000417.1:0-2082 GCA_964420355.1 uncultured Opitutales bacterium | reverse complement strand
GCTTTTTCTTCAAGAAAAAACATCGAATCAGGTCTTAACCGAGTGCCATTGGGCTATAGGGGGCTTTCGGATCCTCCATGATGTTGTAAATGGAAAAAAAGTTATGCGAACCAAGTTGATCAACATTGATAACCAATTCTTGAAAATCACCTAGACTGCGTCCTTCATCAGGGTGGTTGAATGCCAAAAGCCATTCCGTCTCAACTGGTAAGTCCAAGAATGAATTCGGCACACTGTTAAAGCCGAACGGCGTTTGATGAAAATAAACGATATCAGGCAAATTGCATTCTGAAAAAACGGCCATCTTAATGCCGATAGCAATGCTGCCTCGTGAAAAGTTCATCGCTTCGGTGTATGTAACCCTGACTTCTTCTCCATACATGCCTTGCAAAGCATCTACGGAATTCACAATCTCATAAGCACCAATATGGATGTCGGGATTTCTTAGTCCATCGGCAAAGAACCCAAATAATCTGTTGTCAAGATCGCCGTAGCTGAGCTGACTGTTCATCAACAAGAATATTAGACTCAATAAAGTATTTGTGGATAGTATTTTCATAACAAAACAAGTTTAATCACAGTCGTCCCAGCATTCATCCTTAAGCCTGTGTGAAGGCTGAGGGTGTCGAGATGCTGGGTGGGAAGGATGAGGCCGAATCATTTGGCAAAACTTAGCGGTAACTGTAATTCGCTCAGATAAGGGCGCTGCGGAGGCGGTGCCAGAGGTAGGTGAAGGAGCGGGCGAAGTCGGTGGGAGCGCGGATGAGCCAGGCGTCGATTTCGGCGGGTGGGAGCCAGCGGCCTTCGCTGATCTCGGCGGGGTCGAGGCGGAAAGGGCCGTCGTGGTGGGCGAGGTAGAGCCAGACGTGTTCGTGGCCGGTGGCCGGGCAGGCCGCGATGCGCGCGAGTGGGCGGAGGTCGGGGGGTGGGGTCAGTCCCAGCTCTTCGGTCAGCTCGCGGCGGGCGGCTTGGCCGTATTGCTCGCCGGCGTCGACGTGTCCTGAGCAGGAGCTGTCCCAGCAGCCGGGGAAGGTGTCTTTGGTCGCCGAGCGGCGTTGGAGGAAGATCTCGCCCGCGCCGTTTTGCACCCAGATGTGCACGGCTCGGTGCGTCCAGCCCATGCGGTGCACCTGCGCGCGCGGCGCTGTCCAGAGCACCCGGTCGCCGGCGTCGACCACGTCGAAAAGCTCATCCGTCGCCATTTTCAGCCTCCGCGCATCCGCCGATACTGGAAGTAGAGGACGGCCTTGGTGATTCCCCAGAGCTGCTTGAGGCTATCGCGGAGGCCGAGGTTGTAAAAGTGGCGGATGGTGCCGGCACCCTGGAGGTAAACGCGGTTGTCGATGTGGGCGTTGATCTCGGCGGCGAGCTTGGGCATGTCGCCGCGTCCGTGGATGATGATGGCCTTGCCCCAGGCGTGGGAGCCGAACTGGCGCAGGAAGTTGAACTCCTCGGGCATCATTCCGACGCGGATGTCGCGGTTGTTCCAGATCATTTTGCGGAAGCTGGGCTGGTCGCGGGTTGTCCACCAGGGGTCGGCTCCGGCGTCAAGCAGCTCCTTGTTGATCGCCTCGTGCTCGGCGTGCCAGTTTTTCATGGCCTCGCGGATGGCCGCGCCGTCGCCAAAGGCGAGCACGCCGGTATTGATCTCCCAGAGCGGCGCGGGCACGGCGCAGTGATTGACGTTGGGCACCCAGCCGCTGGCAAATACGCCCGCCACGTCGCAGACGTTCAGCGTGTCGAACACCATCTCCAGCGAATCGGTGATGTAGGTATCCGAGTCGATGGAGAGGGTGGGCTTGAAGGGCGTCTTCCAGAGGTTTTGCATCTTGTCGACTGCGCTGTGTTTGGGCTCTTCGATTTTATACTGCGCGTCGAAGGGCGAGCCCTCGCGAATAATGTCCGAAAACAGCACGATCGGCACCTCGGGATTGTGCTCGCGCACGCTGGCCACGGAGGTGAGGCACTCCTGATAACACTTCTAGCCGGTGGCGATGTAAACGATGCCCTTTTCAGTATTCATAGAGAGATAGCGCGCGTTTGCCTTCTAAAATGCTGCAAACGGCATCCCGAGGCGACACT
>CAYQTM010000416.1:0-2089 GCA_964420355.1 uncultured Opitutales bacterium | reverse complement strand
TCAACAGCCTGCAAATCGGCTTCCGCACCCTGGCGATTCAGCAGCGCTCCAGCGGGGTCGGGAAGGTGCTGGGGGCGGTCAAAGCCGAGTTCGGCAAGTTCGGCGGGGTTCTCGAAAAGCTGAGAAAGCGCCTCCAGCAGGTCAGCAACGACGTGGCCTCAGCCGAGCAGCGCACCCGCGTGATGGCGAGCAAACTGCGCTCGGTCGAGGCACTGCCCACCAGCGAAAGCGAGGCCTTGCTCGACCTGCCAGACGAGGCTGACGACGAAGACGAAGACGCGGAACCCGCCTCCAAGCCCTAATTTTGCAGTTGAATGGCGCAACCGTCTTCAGGCAACCGTTGCCAGATGGTGCCGCTTGAGTGAGACACAACATCTGTCACAAAATAATCCAGCACCTCTTCACCCTCTTCAAAGCGCGTTTCCAAATTCTCGGTATTCGGCTCTTTCATGAATGAATCGATCCCATGCTTGAGCCGTTTCGCCTCCAATTTGATCGGGTCATATTCGAACTGCACAAGCTCGACCCTGCATAAAATGCAAGGCAAGCCTGTTTGCCAATCTGCGCATCGCGCACCGCTCTCGGGTATCGAGATATGAGACGCTCAGGCGTAGGCTGGCGTATCGGCACGCTGGCGCGCTTGTTCGAGTTCGATCTCGTCGTCGACCACGGCGGGCACCGACATGATGGGTTCTTCGATAAACTTTTTCAGCGGGTGGCAGTGGTCGCGCAGCTCGCGATACTGCACCATCATGCGCAGCGCCAGCGCCGGAAAGAGCTTACGAAACCGCAGATGGGGCTCGTGGAAACACAGCCCCTGAATCCCGCATTCGATCGCCCGATCCGCCTCCAGCTCCTGCCCTTTGTGCAGCAGCAAAAGGCTCGGCACCGCGCTGAGCGTCCGCCGAATGAAGGCCTCTTCCGCCTCGAAATTTGAGCCGAAACAGGCGCTGTCGGCCACCAGTAGATCGTAGGCGTCGGCGCAGGTGCGGATGTTCCAGGCCGTGCTTTCAAAATCATGAAAGGGGTGGAGCATGAAGCGCATACCGAGGTTGGCGCGCAGGGTGTTCAACGTCTTGCCATAAAGTTCCCGGCAGTCGGAAACGATGAGTATTTTAAAGGGTCGGGATACACGGGTCGCTTGCATAGTTCAGTAGGGATCGCCTCATAATTCGCCCACTGCGCGCCCTGATTGACCTAAATTTCGCTGCTTTTTTACGTTTCCTACGTTGTTTACCCTAATTACTGGAATCGAGGCGGGGTGCGGCCAGCTCGTCGAGGATGGTGGCTCGGGAGACCGGGACGAGGACGGCGACTTCTTGAAGGGTGAGGATGCGCGGGTCGAGCATGACCGGGCCGCGCTGGAAGAGGCCGTTGGCGTCGGCGGTCAGCTCGGGGACGAGGCCGATGCTGAGGCCTTCGGGGAAGGTGCCGCCGAGGTCGGTGGTGATGAGGCGTCGGGGGTCGGCTTCGCCGCGCGGCGAGATGTCGGGCGGCGCGTTGCGCACCACGCCCATCGGGCGTCCAAACGGGCCGTTGATCTCCCCCTGATAGGTAACGGGGCGTCGGTCGCCCTCGAAAAAGGCTGCGATGCGGAACTCGGGGCTGCTGACGAGCTGCACGCGGCTGAGGTAGCTGCCCACCTCGATGACCCGCCCGACCACGCCGCCGCTGAAGACCACGCCCATCCCCGGCTCCAGTCCGTCGCTGCGCCCGCGCCGAATCAGCAGTGTCTCAGACCAACTGGGGATCTCACGCCGCACCACCCGTGCCGCCACGTAATCATATTCCAGGCGCGGCGGCAAGTCGAGCAGCTCCTCCAGCGAGGCGTTTTCCAGCGCCAGCGCCTCGGCGGCCTGATTTTGCAGGCGCAGGGCGGCGTTGACCCGCGCCACATCGCGCCCGGCCTCGGCCAGCTCGCGCTTGCTGCGGGCCTTCAGCCCCAGAAATAGCTGCACGTCTTCCAGATAGGACGCGCCTGCCCAGACCGGTGCCTGAAACTCGAAAAAGCTGGCCTCCGCCGCCCGCCGCAGACCCGCCGGCACGATCACCCAGGCCGCTATCAGCAGGCCGAGGCGGGCCAGGGGCT
>CAYQTM010000415.1:0-2116 GCA_964420355.1 uncultured Opitutales bacterium | reverse complement strand
ACGGGCGAGGCTGCCTGGCGAGCGGAAGGTCATGCTGGTAAGCGCACCGTCGCCAGAGAAATGAATCGAGGTGAGCTGTTTTTCAGGCCTGTCGGGGAAGGCCGCGCTGCCCAGCTCGACCGCTTCGGCCAGCAAAATCAGCGCGGCAGCCTGAGCTTTGTCTTCGGCGGGAGGGAGGTCGGGTGCGAGCGTGAAGGGCGATTGCAGGAGGGAGCCGAACCAGTTGGGTTTTGCGAGGGCGATGCCGGTCAGGCTGTAATAGATCAGAAATGGCCCGAGCCAGAGTCCCAGCACGCTGTGCAACATAAAGCTGGAAATCCGCCGAGGGCGAAAGCTGTCGCGGACAAATTTGCGCCAAGCCGAGCCTGCCCGTGGCCACCACAGGAGCACGCCGCTGATCGTGAAGCCTATCGTGGCAATGCCCAGCGAGATGACGACGAAGCGTCCGGTTTCGCCCGCGAGCAGATCGGCGTGCAAGTGCACCAGCTCGTGGCCAATCGCGTGATTGAGCCAGAAGCCGCCTTGATAAGCACCGGTGTGCGGATTGACCGCGAGCATGTAAGGTTCCTCGGCTTCCACGCCCTCTGGAAACCCATAAACGAGCGCCACATCGATGGGGATGCGGCTCTGGGGCATCAGCACACCGAGGGCGTCGAAAGGCTTGCCGTAGCCTGTCAAACCGCCTTCGACAATCGCATCGACGGGTTGCCAGGCCTGCCCGCGCTCGGCTGGGTCGACTTTGACGACTTCCCCATATTGCAACTCGAACAGCTTTCCGAGGAAAACGATCACGCTCCCCGTCCCGCCAACAATCACCAAGCCGACCAGGCAAAGCACGCCCACCCATTCGTGAACCGCACGAACGAGTGGGCGCCAGCGCCAGCTATGCGAATCAGCCATCGCCATGTGCTAGAAGCTCAGCTCAGCGCCAAGCCAGAATACGCGCGGAGCGACCACGTTGGCGAGCGAGGGCTCGGCGGTGGCCGCCGGGAAGGCAAAAAGCCGCTGCTCGGCGTCGCTGTCGAAGAGGTTGCTCACGGTGCCGAAAACTTGAAACGACTCACTGACCTCCCAAATGACCTTGGCGTTGGCGAGGAAATAGCCATCGACCTCAGCCAGCGGATTATTGAAGTCCGAGGAGTAATAGTCGCCCACATAACTTCCATCCATGCTGAGCGAGAGCGCCTGAACCGGGCGCACCACGAAGCCGAGATTGCCCGTGAACTGCGGCGCGCGGGCGAACTCCCTTGCCCTCCAGCCGAGGATCGCCCGTCTCTTCGATCTCCGTGCTCAGCAGCCCAACGTTACCGTAAACCGACAGGCGCTCGCTGATCTCGTAGTCAGCACCGATCTCCGCGCCGTAGGAACGGGTCTCGGGCGTGTTGGTAATAATGGAGTCGGCGAATCCGCCCAGGAAGCTCAGTTGCTCGGTGCGTTGCTGATCCTCGAAGTCACTGTAAAAGAGGTTGGCGGTCAAAAAGAGCCGATCCTCCAGCAGCGAGGCGCGGACGTAGGCTTCGTAATTCCAGACAAACTCCTCATCATAGACGAAGGAACGCGACCCGAGCGCAGGATCGGGGCTGGTGTTGCCGTCAATATCGCTGGCGCCAAAGCTGATCGCGCCGCCACCTGCATTGAAACCGCGCGCCACCTGCACGCCCAGCGTCCATTGCTCGTTGGGCAGCCAGGCCAGCCCAAGCTTGGGGAGGAAGGCGTCAAAGGTCTCGTCGAGGTCAGTGTCGATCCCGAACGCGCTGCCCTGGCGGGTGCGCTTTTCGCGCTCGTAGCGCGCACCAAAAGTCGCCTGAAGGTGCTCGACAAAGCGCCATTCAACTTCACCAAAAACAGAGGTCGTGAAGGTCTCCTCATCGAAAGTGAAAGCGAGCGGCGTGCCGATAAAGCCCTTGTCCTCGCGCTCTTCGTCGAAGAAGTAGAGGCCAGCCACACCCTTGAGGCCACGCTCCTCGTCATCGAGGCGCAACAGGGTCTCGTTGGTCAGGCGCGGCTCGTCGAGCTCAAACTGGCCGTTGCTCGGCGCGTCGAGGCGGTCGAAGGTAACCTCGCTGTAAGTCGTTGAGTTGCTCAGTTCCCAAACATCATCCAGCGCATAAGTGAG
>CAYQTM010000414.1:0-2127 GCA_964420355.1 uncultured Opitutales bacterium | reverse complement strand
TTTTTATGCCGCCACTTTCAATGGCGTCGAAACGGTCGCCACCCCTTGGGCACACCCCACATTCCTTCGCCCAAATCATCGGTTTTGGATCATTTCCGGGCTCAGTTCTTGGCCGGTTGAGCGGCTTGCACCGGGGTGGTGAAGATCGTTTCGGGCAGGCCGAGGGCCTGAAGGTAGTCGCGTTGGTGCGGTAGCAGGGGGCGGGAGAGCCGGCGCTCTCGCCCGCCATCCCATTTGAAGATGCTCACGTGCTGGAAGTAGAAGATGACCATCAGCGTGGTGGGGCGATGGGTCTGCTTTTTGTCCCACCCCAGGATGCTTGTGCGGTGTTTTTCGAGGTGCTCGCGCAGGACTTGCTGGATCAGGTTCCAGACCATCAGGCTGAGCAGGAGGATGAAGCCGAGCGCTTCGATGCGTTCGGCTTTTTTGAGGAAGGTGTCGTTGACGATGACGGGGTCCTTGAGGAAGCGGAAGTTCATCTCGACGCCATTTTGCTGCTTGTAGGCGCGTAGGATCTCAGCGGCTTCGAGCCCTTCGGGCCGATCGGCCGGGGGGACGTTGCTCAGCAGCACGAAGCAGCCTGCCAGCTCGCGGGCGCGGGCGATCGAGGCGCTCTCTTCGCTCAGGCGCAGGTGGATGCGGTGGCGGTGGCCGCGCACGGGTCGAGGCCGGCCGGTGGCGGGGCGCCCGGGCGCGTAGATGGGCTCGGCGATGACCTCGGCTTCGAGGCGGTGGTAGCCGTAGCGGTTTTCCCGCACAAGGGCCTGGGCGCGGCGGCGCGCGTCCTCGGCGCAGGCGAGGGGCTCGCGCAGGGTCGCTTGGTCGAGTTTGGCGAAGGCTTCCTTTTCCTCGGCCAGTTGCTTCTCGAGTTTACGGCTGCGGCGCTTGTCGTGGGAACTGCTGTGCACGACGATCGCCCGGTAGGCGTGGCCATAGAGTTCGACCGTTGTCTCGGTGAGTTTGTAGCGGGCGCTGAGACGGTTTTTTGAGGGATCGGGATGCTCCGCCAGTGTCTCCGGTTCGGTCCAACAGCCCGCCTGCACGGCGGCGGCGATGGCGGTTTGCTCGGCCTTGTAGGTGGCCGGCAGGCGCGTGATGAAGGGCTGCTCGCGCAGCGCTTCGAGGTTGTGCGGGCTGACCAGGGCGGAGTCCGCGACGTAGATGAAGGCGGCCGGCTCGAGTCCATTCTTTTTGAGGTAACTGGCCACGCGGGTGAGCTCGGCGTTGTTCGCCATTTTGTCGGAGGTGTTGCCGCTCAGGACCGCTCCGGGCAAGGGCACGCTGCCTTTGACGCAGAGCGCTTCGATCATGAACTGCTTCATGTCGGGGCGCCTGTCTTTGCTGTGCCCGTGGGTGATCGCGATGCTCTCGCGGGTCTCTTCGCGGTAGGGCGCGTAGTCGCCGTGCACGCTCACGCTGGTGGTGTCGTAGTGCAAGAAACGCGTCTGCAGATCGTAGCGCTGGCAGGCCTGCCAGGAGATTTGCGAGAACAGTTTGGCCGCTCCGTAGGCGTGGATGTTATCGAGCACCTTGCCCACGTTGTTGTCGTTGAAGTCCTCGGCCCGCAGCTCGCGCCCGAAGAGCAACCCGGTGTCCTGTCCGATAAAGAACTCGTGCAGCTTGTAGAGGGGACTGCGCCCGGCGAGCGTATCCATGACCATCCCCGCGACGACCTGTCCGCTGCTGATGTTTTGGGGCGAGGGCACCTCGCGATCGATCAGGGCGGTGACGCCGAGCTTTTGCAGGAAATGAGCGATGACCGGCAGGCAGGCCACTTTGTAGTCGCCGAAGTCCTCGGGTAATTGCAGAGCGTTGGGGCCGGGGGGCGTGGAAGGGGGCCGCTGGGCACGGTGTGGCATCAGCGCCTTATCCCATCTTTGCATATTTTGTACAAGTCACAATTGCGTAACGGTCGTGACATTCTCGGTACGGAAACCCGAGGTGGCTGCGCTTCAACACCTTACTTCTTGCGGGAAATGCCCGAGAATGCCGATTTGCGGCTTAGGAATACGGGTTTCTGTGCCCTCTGTCTGCTCTGTGGTGAGACACAAGCGGCGGAAAAGGCCTTCGTGCCCTTCGCGTCCTTCGTGGTGAGAAAAACAGCGGCGGAAGAGAATCTGCCCCATC
>CAYQTM010000413.1:0-2130 GCA_964420355.1 uncultured Opitutales bacterium | reverse complement strand
CTTTCCAGCTCGAGCGGGGGTGCATTGCCGGACTGGTCGGGGCCGATGGCGCTGGCAAGACCACATTGATCAGGTGCGTGGCCGGACTGCTTGAACCTAGTGGTGGCTCTTTGCGGGTTTTGGGCCAGGACCCGATAAAAGAGGGATTGGATTTCCAAGAGAGTATCGGATACATGCCTCAAAAGTTCGGATTGTATCAAGATCTGACGGTGTATGAGAATCTGCGGCTTTATGCCGATTTGCAGGGCATTGAGCACAGGGAACGCAAAGAGCGCTTTGGCGAGTTGCTGTCGATGACAGGTCTCGAGGATTTCCGGCGGCGGCGCGCCAGCGATTTGTCGGGCGGCATGAAACAGAAGCTGGGTTTGGCCTGCGCGCTGGTGAAAAGACCGGAGATGCTTCTCCTGGACGAACCGACGGTTGGAGTTGATCCGGTTTCACGCAGAGATCTGTGGGCCATTGTCTATCGGTTGGTGGATGATGAAAATCTGGGTGTCTTGCTTTCCTCTGCCTACCTGGACGAGGCGGATGCCTGCCACAAAGTCATGCTGCTTGATGAAGGGGAAATGCTGATGACGGGCACCCCGGCCGAATTTCACAAGCGAGTGGAGAACAGGGTTTTCAGCATTGGCCCGCAGGAGGGGGAATCCCCCCGTCAATTGCAAGCGGAGCTTCTGGCCGCGGCCGATCTTGTCGATGCCTCGCTCCAGAGCGGCAATGTGCGCGTTGTGGTTCCGAAGGGAGCGACCGATCCCGGGAAAGCGCCGGGCTCGTCGTTGCCGGAGCAGTTTCTTTCAAGAGCAGAGGCGGCGGCGCCGCGCTTTGAAGACTCCTTTATGGATATTGTCTCCGGCGACGAGGGCAAATGGCAAGTATCGGAGAGAGACGGAAAAGACTATGGCGGCCATCAAAGGGATATTCTTGTCAGGGCCGACAATTTGGTGAAACGCTTCGGAGAATTCACCGCGGTCAACAAGATCAGCTTCGAAGTTCCGCGCGGAGAGGTGTTCGGAATCCTGGGGCCTAACGGCGCAGGCAAAACAACAACTTTCCGGATGCTGTGCGGCCTGCTTGCGATTGGCGGGGGGAGCGCGGAAGTTGTTGGGCGCGATCTGCGGCATGCTCGTTCGCGGGCGCGAGCCCGGCTGGGCTATATGTCACAGACTTTTTCGCTCTACACGCGCATGAGCGTGCTGGAGAACTTCCGTTTCTATGGACGCGCCTACGGGCTCGGACGCAAACGACTTGCGGAGCGGATTGACTGGGCGCTGGCCGATTTTAGGCTTGAAGACTGGAAGGATTCCAATGCCGAGGCCCTTCCAGGCGGATATAAGCAGCGGCTTGCCATGGCGACCGCCCTGCTGCACGAGCCCGACATTCTTTTTCTAGACGAACCCACCTCCGGAGTCGACCCGCTTGCCCGGCGCGAGTTTTGGCTGCGCATCGGCGGTTTCGCGCAGTCGGGAATGACAGTGGTCGCCACAACGCATTTCATGGAAGAGGCGGAATATTGCGATCGTCTGCTGATTATGTCGCGCGGCGAGGAATTGACCCTGGGCACTCCGCAGGAGATTCGCGCGATGGCAAGCAGCCAAGACAATCCCAAGCCTTCGATCGAGGAAGCCTTCATCTTTCTGGCGGAAGGCAGGGGTGGCAAAGAAAAGACAGGAGGGAAGGGAGGTCCATCAGACCAATGAGTCGGCCGAGTTCATCCCCAATGCGGCTTTTAGGGTTTTTGCGAAAGGAGTCTCTCCAAATCCTGCGTGACCCAAGCAGCATCCTGCTGGCCCTGGTCATGCCGGTGGTGATATTGTTTCTGGAGGGATACGGGGTCTCGCTGGACGCTGAAAACGTGCCCTTGGCCCTGGTGGTGGAAGACAACTCCCCCCAGGCCCGTCAAGTGGCGGCCCGTTTCCAGGGTTCGCGCTATTTCAAAGTTGTCCCGGCTGAAAATTCGAAGGCGGCCCTGAACATGCTGCGCCAGCGGCAAGTGGAAGGAATTGCTACGCTCAAGAGCGATTTTGCCCCCGATCTCCTCGGCGAGGGCCAGGGAGCGCTGCAGGTCGCGCTGAACGCCGTCGACTCCAATCGCGCCCGCTTGATCCAGGGCTATGCCAACGGGATAGTTGC
>CAYQTM010000412.1:0-2133 GCA_964420355.1 uncultured Opitutales bacterium | reverse complement strand
GCGCCACCGCTGGCGATGATCGGCACCTCGACCGCCTCGCTGATCGCGCGGTTGAGCGCGTTGTCGTAACCGGCCTTGGTGCCGTCGGCATCCATGCTCGTCAGCAGAATCTCGCCCGCCCCGCGCTCGACCACCTCGCGCGCCCAGGCCACCGCATCGCGCTCGGTGGGCTTGCGCCCGCCGTGCGTGTAAACTGTCCAGCGCTCCTCCGATCCCAGATCGCGCTTGGCGTCGATCGCCACCACGATGCACTGATTGCCAAAACGGCGGGTGGCCGCCGAGACAAAATCGGGGTCGAGCACCGCCGAAGTGTTCAAGCTTACCTTGTCCGCACCGGCTCGCAACATGGCGTCGATATTCTCGAGCGTGCGCAGCCCGCCGCCCACCGTCAGCGGCATAAAGCACTCGGAGGCTGTGCGTTCGACCACATCGAGCATGATCTCACGCTCGTCACTCGACGCGGTGATGTCCAGAAACACCAGCTCGTCGGCGCCCTGCTCCTGGTAGCCCTTGGCCACCTCCACGGGGTCGCCCGCATCGCGCAACTCCTTGAAGCGCACGCCCTTGACGACGCGCCCGGCGGTTACATCCAGACAGGGTATGACTCGTGCGGACAGCATAGTCTTCTTCTGCCAGCAAACGCCCGCCCGCGCAAGCGATTAAACCGCTTGACTCCCCTACCCTCTTCAATGATGATTCCGGCTGCTGCGGGTATAGTTTAGTGGCAAAACCCCTGCTTCCCAAGCAGGTGATGTCGGTTCGATTCCGTCTACCCGCACCATTTTTTCAAAGTCGCTCAGCCAAAGAGACTTTTGAAGGGTGGCAGCTCACTGAGGTTGGATGGGCGATACTCTTTTTGCGCCTTGAGGCGCGCCTCGACCGCGGGGTGAAACAGGCTGTCGGGCTGGGGCTTGCGCTGGTGTTTGGGGCGCCACTTCCAGATGCCCGAGCGGGCAGTTGCGAAGGGTTGCAGGGGATTGGGCTTGAGCTGATTGGGAATCTGTTCGCCGTCGAGTGCGAGCTGCCCCGGCGTGTCGGCGGATTGCAGCCGCTCACACATCCAGGCCAGCGCGATATCGGAAAGTCCAGCCCCCGCCTCGGTTCCGCCGCCCACCGAGCCGTGCCCCCCGGCAAACCAACACTCTTCAATGATCTGGCCGTCGGCGGGCGCTTTTTTACTGCGCTGCATGGGCGTGACGGGGAAGTCAGCGCGGTCTTCGTCGATCGAAACCGCGTGCAGGGCGCAGCGGATATTCGGGCTGATCTTTGTGTCGTGAAACTGCCGCTTCTTGCGCGACCAGGCGTCGAAGGGCAGAAAGGGAATTACATCGGGCATCCCGAGCGACCCGACCGTATCAAAGCAGCCCAGGACGGTAATCGGCGGGCGGAAATCCGCATCGGCCAGCGGCGGATGACCGCAATCCTGCCGAAAGGCCACCGCCTTGGTGTGGTCAGGGTGGATCTCGGGGTCGCGGTAGATTCCCATCGCCTCGCCCACGCGGCGAATGCAGGCGCGCTGGGGCAAGCCCGAGGCATAAATCAGCCCGCATAGGCTGCGCACGGTGTAAGCGCCGCGCGAGAAGCCGAAGGCGTAAATCTCGTCGCCCGGCTCGTAATTGAGGATGAGGAACTTGTAAGCCTCCTCGATTTTCAGGTCGATCCCCGCGCCAGTGATTCCGCCGGAGAACTTGCGCTTGGGGTCGCTGCCGATCCCCTCGTCATAAAAAACGATCTGCGCCACGCCCTGTGGATCGTGATGACTGATGGCTTGAGCCAGCTTGACGATATTGGTGGGACGGGGCTGGTTGAGGTTCTGCCAGGTTCCGTCAGCGCAGATAATGAGTCGTTTCATGCCGCGCAGTATAACGCATATTCTCGAAAGGGAAACCGCTAGCTTGGGAAGGTTGGATTATTTGGCTTTTCCCTGCTTTTTAGCAATTTCTTTACACTTCGCCTCGCATGCAACCTCAGTCGGCGAACTGCCTTACGCTGGCTTGATCTGACTTTTCCTGAGCTGACCGGACTGTGACAAAACTTGTCGCGCCGGAGCTCGAATCAGGTCGCTTTGCGGAAGGCGAGCACGGCATTGTGGCCGCCGAGGCCGAGGTTGCTGTTGAGGGCGATCTTGATGTC
>CAYQTM010000411.1:0-2134 GCA_964420355.1 uncultured Opitutales bacterium | reverse complement strand
AGGAGCTGGCCTGGCGCGGGCCGCTCGCTCGGGGGCAGGCCGATTTTGTCTCGATCTCAACTCCCAAGAACGGCGACTTGCGCTTCTACTGGGGCACCGAGTCGCAGGCCGCCGACAGCCTGCTCGCTGCCGAAGGGCATCCGGCCTATCGGGGCGTTGCTTATGCCGTCTTCGAGCCGCTGATTTTTGGCCGCGACCGCAACGCTGCGCCGCAGATCGAGGTGGTGCTGGAGCGCCGGGTCGCGCTGCCCGAGCCGTGGCTGCCCGTGCACCAAAATGGCGATGTCGATCCGCCGCACGCCGCACTCGAGCTTTTGACCCACCCGCGAGCCGGTGCCCGCTTGTCGCTCGACCGCTTCGACCCTGCCGAATTGCTCGCGCTGGCCGCCTCGCTCGGGTCGGTAGACTTGCTCTGCTCGCCGCTTTTCACCCGCTCGGTCGCGCTCGGCCAGGCCAACGCCGAGCTGCTGCAATATGCCGAGGCCGCCTGGGTGCAGCGCAGCGGGAGCTTCCAGATGGCGAGCCTCCTGTGCGAGACCGACTTCGCCGCCGCGCCGCTGATCGAGCTGGACGATTGCGCCGGGCTGCCCGAGATCCAGCCGACCCATATCGAGCGCGCCGCCGCCGAGACCCGCCTCGCCTACTGCGACCGCACCCGCCGCGACAAGGAGGCGATGACGACCTTCCTCGACGAGGGCGCGCTGGAGCTGGGCGCGCTCGAATCCGAGGAGCTGCGCCGCCCGTTTATCACTCGCCAAGAGGTCGCCCAGCGCATGGTTGCCCGCGCCGGACGCCTCGCTGCGCTGCCTGCGGTGAGCGGGTCGGTCACGGTGCTCTTGCCGCAGGCGCTCGCGCTCCTGCCCGGCCAGACCTTCCGCCTGCGCCCCTATTCCGGCGCGGATTACCTGCTCAACTGCCGCGTCACTCGCTGGCGTCAGGCGCGCCCGACCGACCGCGAGGCGCAGATCGACTTCGCGCTCGACGCCGCTGACAAGCTGAGCGGCCACGTCGCTGCCACCTACGCCCCGCCGCCCGCGCCCAGCTTTTCCGCCGAGGACGCCGCCCGCAACAACTGGCTGCGGGTGGTCAATCTGGGCGAGGCATGGCCGGATGAGATGGCGGGCAAGATTGCGGTGCTCGTGACGCGCAGCCACGAGATGGCGACCGGTTTCGTGCCCTATGTCGCCGACGTGGAGGCCGGGCCGTTCGTCCGGCAGATGGCGCGCGGGCAGCTCGCCGCTTACGGCCAGTTGAGCGCCGCAATCGGCTCCGCCGACACGACGCTCTTGATCGACGAGCTGAGCCCCGGCTTCAAGCACCACCGCCCCCAGCCGCCCGGCTTCGCCGAAGACAAGCGCCTGCTCGCGCTGGTCGGGCGCGAGTGGGTGGCCATCGAGGGCTACAGCCGGGTCGGCGGGCGCGTGACCCTGACCCATGCCCGGCGCGGCATCTACGACAGCGAGGCCAGCGCACACCCGCCCGGCGAAGACGTTTTTATCGTCGCGCGCGACAACTTCCCGATCACCGACCCGGTCGCCAAGTCCGCCGGTTTTGACACTTGGGTGAAGGTGGCGCTCCGCACCGCCGCCGGAGTGCAGGAAATCGCAAGCCTCTACGCCATCAACCCCGACTACCCGACCTTGATCGACGCCAGCGGGCGCTACCTGCTCGACGCCACCGCCGACCCCATCCTCGACGCCATTTAAACCATGTCCGAACGCATCGACCAGAAAACGCAAGTGACCAGCCTCCCCGAGGGCGCACTGATCGTCATCCTCGACCCCTCTCAAACCGAGGCCGCCGAAAAGCTCCGCCTGCTCAACCCCGCCGCCGTCTGGCACCCCAAGCTGCCCACCGGCGCACCCGTCGAGAACCCCGCAAACGCGACCGCCTCCACGCCCGACCTCAGCCCCGCAACCGATCCCCTCAGCACACCTGCCGACGCCACCGCCCTCCGAAACGACCTCGCCTCGAACACCATTCCCAGCCTCGAAGCCCGCGACGCCGCTCTCGCCACCCAAGTCGAAGCCCTCATCGCCGACAACGCCAGCCTCCGCACCCAACTCAACACCCTCCTCGCCCGCCTCCGCACGACCGGCGGCAACGGCCTCCTCGCCGACTGACCCAACCCTGA
>CAYQTM010000410.1:0-2157 GCA_964420355.1 uncultured Opitutales bacterium | reverse complement strand
CATGCCTTGCCAGCGGCGCTGGAATCTATTGTGCTAAACGGCGTGTCAGAACCTCCCGCAGATTCGGGCGAAGCCTCGGCCAAGCCCGCGCGCTCACGTTCACGAAAGAAAGGCGCAGCTCATCCCCAGCCGCAGGCTAAAAAGGCGCGCAAAAGCGTGACAAAAGCGACCAAAAAAACAGGGGCGGCTCTGCCCGCTAAAAAAGCCGTCAGGCGTCACAACACCGGAGCCACCAGCGCGCCCATCCCCGATGCCGCCGACCTGCCCGCAGGCGACAGCCTGCCAGAGCGCATCAGCAAGGAGGACATCAACGCGCTGCCCATGGTCCGCTACCCCGGCGAGGTGGTCATCGTGCGCACCGTCGCCGACGCCGAGGCAGCGGTCGCCGAGCTGGAGCGGTCGCCGGTGCTGGGCTTCGACACCGAGACACGCCCGGTTTTCAAGCGCGGAGTCAACCACCCGACGGCGCTCGCCCAGTTTGCCAGCGACGAGCGCGTCTTTCTATTCCAACTCCAGCAGATGGAGCGCCTTGACCCCATTCTGCGCCTGCTCAGCGACCCGCACGTGCTCAAGGTCGGTGTGGCGCTGCGCGACGACATCCTCAAACTCAAAGAGCTGGCACCTTTCGAGGAGGCTCAGGTGCTCGACCTCGCCACGCTCACCCAAAAAACCGGCATCGTCAACACCGGCCTGCGCAGCCTGACCGCCATCTTCCTCCAACGCCGCATCTCCAAAGCCGCGCAGGTCTCCAACTGGGCGCGCGAGACGCTCAGCGAATCCCAGATACGCTACGCCGCGACCGACGCCTGGGTGAGCCTCAAAATCTACCAACGGCTCCACGAACTCGGCCTCGCCTGAACCGGCGCGGACGCTCGAGCGGGGATCACTGCACCATTCCGAATCCTTGCAGCGACTGCTTCAGGCCTCGGCGGTCTCGGCCTCAGCACCTTCTTCGAGGGTCTCCTCGATCGGGTTCTCGGAAACGATCTCAAAGCGCAGGGTCGCAACGACATCCGGATGCACCTTGATCTCGGTCTCGTGGCCGCCCAGCGTCTTGACGGGCTGGGGCAGTTGGACCTTCTCGCGCGGCACGGCGACGCCCGCCTCTTCCAGCTTGTCGGCCAGATCGGCGGCGGTGACCGCACCAAACATCTTGCCGCCCTCGCCGGTCTTGACGATCACCACCACGCGCGTGGCCTCGATCTTGCCAGCCAAGTCCTTGGCCACACCCAGTTCCTTGGCGCGGCGCTCGTCGCGCTGACGCTGCAGCTCTTCGATCTTCTTCTTGTTGGCGTGCGTAATCGGAATCGCCTTGCCACGCGGCAGGAGATAATTCCGGGCGTAGCCGGCCTTGACGGAGACCTCGCTGCCTTCTTCGCCGAGATTGCGAATGGGTTCGAGGAGCAAAATTTTGCTGGTTGCCATGATCTTTGGATATAAAAGGGATTAAAAGGGGACGTCTTCGTCGAGATCCTCTTCTTGACGGCTCGACGACTGGCGCTCGCGCTGAGGCGGGCTGCTGCGCTCGTAGCCACGGTCGCCACCGCTGTCGTCTTCGCTATAATTGCTGCCGCCGCCTTCGCCGCCGCTACGGCTGTCGCCAAACTGAAAGTTTTCGAGCACGACATTGAGCTTGCTGCGCTTCTCGCCCTGCTGGGTCTCCCACTGGTCGAGCTTGAGCCGCCCTTCAACTAAGAGCGCGCGACCCTTTTGTGCGTATTTCCCGAGCACCTCGGCCTGTCGGCCGAAGGCGTCGATGTCGACGAAGGTCACTTCTTCGCGCTGCTCGCCGTCTTTGGTGCTGTAGCGGCGGTTGACGGCAAGGCCGAGCTTGGCGATGGACATACCGCTGCTCGTGACGCGGATTTCCGGGTCGCGGGTCAGGTTGCCCATCAGGATAACTTTATTGAAGGAGGCCATGCGCGCAGCTTGAGGGGTGGACGGTTATTTGTCGAGGTTTTCGACGAAAATGCGGAAAACAGTCTTGTCGAGTCGCAGCTTTTCCTTGAGCGCATTGGGCACGTCGCCGGTACCGCTGAACTCGATCTCGACATAACGCCCGCTCGGGAAGCTGCGGTCGGTCACGCCGGCGAAGTCGCGGGTGCCGCGGTCTTCGGCCTTTTCGATGGCCTCCTGATTGGCGCCAATAAGCTCGCA
>CAYQTM010000409.1:0-2177 GCA_964420355.1 uncultured Opitutales bacterium | reverse complement strand
CCGAACCGGAAACGCAAGCGCCGGCGAAGGGACGGCGGCGCCCGTGAGGCAAGGGGCGGGCCGCGGCTTTGAGTATTCGGCAGCGCCAGAATAAAGGCCCCGGCCGGGGTGGGGGCCGGGCGTCTCCAGCGCGCCCGGCCGCCGCGGCTTCAGGCCGACCCCTGGTTTGCGCTCAACGCCGGGTTTCTCTACATCATCGGGCTGGAGCGCTGGCTGACGCTCTTCATGACGGGCGTGATTCTGCTGGTGGCGACCTTCAGCATCGCGGTGTCGCTGATGATGTCGGTCATCCGCAAGACGCGCGAGATTGGCCTCTTCGTCGCGATGGGTGCACAACCGCGCGAGGTGGCGCTCAGTTACACCTTCCAAGGTTTCTTCATCGGCCTGTTTGGTTCGCTCTTCGGGGTGGGCTTTGCCGTGCTCCTGCTCACCTTCCGCGAACCGCTCGTGCTGGGCTTCGCCCGAGCCACCGGTGGCGTCAGCGCCATGCAGGAGGCTTACGGCTTCGTCAACCTTCTCCCCGTCCACTATAACCTCGCCGACATCGCGGGCATCTTCATCTTCTCCGTCTGCATCGCCACCCTCGCCGGCCTCATCCCCGCCTGGCGAGCCGCCCGCCTCAAACCCGCCGATGCCCTCCGCAGCGAGTAGGTTCAAAGATCAAAGTTAAGCAATGGCGCTCTGCTATGCACGGGTGAGCGTCGCTACGTTTTCGATGTGGCGCGTGTGCGGGAAGAGGTCGAAGGGCTGGACTTGTGTGATGGAGAAGCCGTTGGTGGTGAGGTGCTTGAGGTCGCGCGCCTGAGTCGCTGGGTCGCAGGAAACATAGACGATGCGGGCGGGTGCGAAGGCGAGCACCTGCTCCAGAAAGGCGGGGTCGCAGCCACGGCGTGGCGGGTCGATCACGAGCGCCGTCTCGGCAGGCGGAAAGTCGATCTGGGCGAAGATGGCCTCGGCGCTGGCCGCCATAAAGGTGCAGTTGGCGATGCCATTGAGCCGGGCGTTTTCGCGCGCCTGCTCGACCGCGCCCTCGCTGATTTCCACCCCGGCGCAACGCTCGAACCCCCCGGCGCAGCCCAGCGCGAACAACCCGCCGCCGCAGTAGGCGTCGATCAAAAAGCGCGGCGCTCCCTCGCTGGCCTGAGTCCGCACGTGGGCGAGCAGCTCGGGCAGGATGAAGGGGTTGTTCTGGAAAAAATCGCCCGCCTTGAAGCGCAGCCGCAGCCCGTCGACCTCGGCGGTGACAATCTGGTCGTGCTGGCTCGTGACGCCCTCCAGCGCCTCGCGCAGCAGCACGGTGCCGCCGCGCTTCTTCTTTTTGCTCGGGCGCCGCGCCCAGTCGCGCAGCCGCTCGCGCGCCTCGGGCAGGGCGTCGTTGATGCCCTCGGTGGCGATGGGGCAGTGGGGCACATCGACGATCCGCTGGCGCTGCCCGTGGCGCAAAAACCCAATGTCGCCCAGCTCGCCGCCGCGCGGTGCCTGATAGTGCGGGGTCAGTTTCGAGCGGTAATGGTAGGCGCGCGGCGAGGCGCGGGCGGGCTGCACCTCCGGGGTCAAGCCGCCGATCCGCTCCAGCACCTCGGCCACCTGCTGGGTCTTCCAGCGCAGTTGCGCGGGGTAGGCAAGGTGCTGATATTGGCAGCCGCCGCAGGTGCCGAAGAGCGGGCAGCCCGGCTCGACTCGTTCGGGCGAGGACTCCAGCACCGCCACCAGATCGGCCTCCGAGTAGTTGCTCCGATTGCGAAAAACACGCGCCCGTATCCGCTCGCCGGGCAGCGCAAAAGCCACCATCACCACCCACCCGTCGATCCGCCCCAGCCCGATCCCGAGGTTGGTCAGCGTGTCGATCCGCAGCTCGACCTCCTCGTGGTAGGCATAAGGCTCAGGATTAAAATTGCGCGGTGGCGTCGGCATCAGGACGTTTTACGCGAATTCGCCCGGCGCTCCAACAGGAAATTTAGCACCCGGCAAAAGCGCGGCACAGAGCGGCGACGAAGCGGCGAGCAGGCTTGCTTTTCTCCGGCGTTACTCTAAACAGTTTGAGGAGCATGAATATCGAGGCGATCAAGAGGCGGGTGCGAACCGTCAAGGACTGGCCGGTAAAAGGGATCAACTTTCGCGACATTACGACGCTGTTCGCGCACCCCGAGAGCTTTCGCGGGGTGGTCGACTGGATG
>CAYQTM010000408.1:0-2187 GCA_964420355.1 uncultured Opitutales bacterium | reverse complement strand
CCCTCCCTTTTGGGAGGGTCGGGCCGAAGGCCCGGGGAGGGCTGAAGCGGCAAGCGACCGTCCACTGTGCTGCTCCGCGAACTCCGATCTGCGATCTCCGAACCAACCCGGAGGCTCACGCCTCCGGCTCGCCATCTTCTGACACGTGCCCCCGGATACCCGAAACCTGACACCTGCCACCGGAAACCAGCCGGCATACGCCGGCCGCTCGCCGACCGCCAACTGAGAACCGACAATTGAAAACTGACTCACGCCGGCCGCCCGCCGACCGACAACTGAGAACCGGCCACCCAAAACCGACACACGCCGGCCGCCCGCCGACCCCCCACCCACAAACGACAGCCCCAAACTGACGCGCAGCTTCACCGCGCCCCTCGCGCCCGAGTTGCGCCTGTTTTGCATCGAACGGATGGGGCTCAGCGAAGCCGATCTGGACGCTTGCCTGCAACGGTAAATCCGAGCGCCGCATCTGGGGCAGCGGTGGTCAATCGTCGAGGCCGGGGAGCGGTTCGAGCTCGATGGGTGGTGGGGCTTGGAGGGCGTCGAGGCGGGCTTCCCAGCGGGCTTCGAGGTCGCTGCTGCCGCTCACGCGGGCGATGCCGAGGGCATCGGCAAGGGCGGTTTCTTCGAGGTTGGGGTGCAGGTCTTGCTTCAGTATCCACTTGAAGCAATCGAGCGCGCGGCTCCACTCGTCGCGTCGCTTGTGCCAGTTGGCCACCTCCATCGCGAGCGGCACCATTTGCGCATTTTCGTCGGCCAGCAAGTCATCGAGCAAGCCCGCTTCGCTCAAGGCAGGCGCTCTTCCAAGCTCCGTTTGCAAAGTCGACAGCTCGTAGGCGAGCGCCAGCCCGCGCACGCCGCGCTGCCAGTATTCCTCGCCCAAATCCACCGCCGCCGCGCTGTCCATCGCCTGCCGTCGACGCGCCATCGCGCGCAGCACCGCGTGGCTGTCGCCCGGTTGAATCGTGCCGGCTTGCATTCGCGCCAACTGCGCGTCCAAGTCTTGTTTGAACGGCTGATAGAGCGGGTCGCCGACGAAAATCGGTTGCCAGCTCAGCACCGGCAGCGCGTAGTAAGCCGCCTCGCCCGCGGTCATGCCTGCGCCCAGCCCTTCGAGAAAAAGGTCGGGACGGTGCGTCATTTCCAGAAACGGCTCGAAGACATTCCCCATCGTGACCGCCGCCCCGCGCTCGACCAGCGGAGCCACCCAGTCGCGCTCGGGATCGCGCAGGCTGGTGGCCGAAAAGCTGTGGATGTGCAGCGCCAGCGCGCCCGGCTCAAAGCGGGTCGTCGGCAGGCTCCAGGGCGGTGCGGCTTTCCGCGCATACCAGCCAAAATAGAGCGCCGGGGCATCGTGCCGATCGGTGACCGGCATCAGGCCGCGCGCGCTGTGCTCGATCACGTCGAAGTGGCGCGCCTTCAAAAACGCCGCCGTGGCCTCCAGCCATTCGTCGCCCTTGCGGTGCGGCCCGCGCAGGTCGATATAGGCGCGCCCGCGCAACCCATAACGCTCTACCGTGAGTGCCCCGTCGATCATACCCTTGATCGCCGCTTCGCTCGATCCATCCAGACGCGCCAGCTTGAGCACCTGCCGCTGCGCCATCCGCGAGGGCTCGCGCTCGTTGAAAAGGGGGTTGCGCAGCGGCCCACGCAGTTGCAGCTCGCCCGCAGGCAGCAGGCTCAGCTCGGATTCCAGCGAGGCCGCATTGCTCAGGATCTGACGGTTTGGAACTTCGGGTGCCTCGCCCTCGTCGATCGAACCATCGCCGCTGATCCGCAGCGGCACCTCGGGTGCCAGCACGATAAAGTCGATTGTATGCGCGATATGCAGATAGGGTCGCTGGCCGTAAGGCTCTGTCGGCTCGCCCAGACTGCCGGTCAACCACTCGCCCGCCAATAACGCCTCCAGCAGCGGTGCCCGCACCTCGCGCACAAAAACCTCGCGTGAAATGGTCTCCGCCAGCGGCAGCTTCAGCCGCAACACCCGCTCCGCCGGAATCCCGCGCGCCTCGGCATAGTAATCGGCCACCCGCAGGCTCTGCTCGCTCGCCGCGTTGGCGACCACCAGCACGACCGGTTCCGCCGCCGCGCCCTGCCGAAGCGGCAGCAGCCCGAGTATCAACCCAAGCAACAACCAGCCCAGCCCGTTTCCATTCAGCTTCCTCCGCATGACCCTTCTATAGTGTA
>CAYQTM010000407.1:0-2191 GCA_964420355.1 uncultured Opitutales bacterium | reverse complement strand
GTGTGGTTTTGGTGGGTTGGGTTTGCCAGTCGAGGGATTCGAGGTGGTCGGTGAGGGCGGTGATGAGTCCGCTGTGGAAGAGCATGCGGGGGTGTGCCCAGCTCCAGAATTGGCGGCGCTCGGCCTGCGGGATGTCGCTGCTCCAGGCGGGCAGGATCATGAGGTCGAGGGGTGTCCACCAGGAGAGGAAGGGGCGGCCTTCAAGCTTGCGGATGTCGCCGTTGAGCCGTTGCAGCCAAGGGCTGCCCGGGCGCATCTCGCGGGCACCTTGATTGCGCAGCGTATAGCCCAGCAGGCTGCCCTGGTGCGGGGTCGAGATGCTGACAAAGCTGCGGCAGTCGCTCTCGGGGCGCTTGAGGTTTTGCAGGTAGGCGCGGCTGACCAGCCCGCCCATGCTGAAGCCGACCAGCGCGAAGGGGCGGGTGCGAAAGTGCTCCTCCACATAGGCCGCCACCTGCCGCGAGAGCGCGTCCAGCCCCGCCGAGCCGTCCGGCGGGATGAGGTCGATGGTGCGCGCGTCGAACCCGGCTTCGCGCAGGCGCGGTGCCATCTTGCGGAAGATGTAGCCGGTGTTGAAGATGCCGTGCACCAGCAGGACGGGTCGCTGGAGCGGCACAGGGGTTTGCTTGGTGTGCATAGACGCTATTTCGCCACGAGGTTGACCAACTTTTCCGGAATATAAATTTCGCGCACGAGGTTTTTGCCTTCGAGGTGGCGGGCGACGCGCTCGCTGCGCTTGGCTTCGGCGAGGATGGCCGCTTTATCGAGATCTTTGGACACCTCGATCTCGCCACGCACCTTGCCGTTGACCTGCACGACCAGCTTGATCTGATCTTCGACCAGCTTGGCGGGGTCGAACTCGGGCCAGCCGCCGTCGACGATGCTGGGCGCCTCGCCCATCAGCGCCCACAGCTCTTCGGCAATGTGCGGCGCATAGGGCGCGAGCATCTGGAGCAAGCCCTTGGCGTGGGTGCGCGGCAGGGCAGCCACCTCGGCGAGGGCGCTCGAAAGCACCATCAGTTGGGAAATCGCGGTGTTGAAGCTCAGGCGCTCGCTGTCTTCGGTCACTTTTTTGACGGACTGGTGATAGAGCCGCTCCTGCTCGGGGGAGAGCGCGCCCTCGGCTCCGATGCGCGGGTGCAGGCTGCCGTCCTCGGCGACAAATGTACGCCAGACGCGCCGCAGGAAGCGGTGGATGCCTTGGATGCCCTGGCTGTTCCACGGTTTGGCGTCCTCGAGCGGCCCCATGAACATCAGGTAGGCGCGGAGGCTGTCGGCACCGTGGCTCGCGATGAAGTCGTCGGGGTTGACCACATTGCCGAGGCTCTTCGACATCTTGTTGCCGTCCTCGCCCATGATGATGCCCTGATGGTAGAGCTTTTTGAAGGGTTCGGGCTGGTCGAGCACGCCCTGATCATAAAGAAAACGGTGCCAGAAGCGCGCGTAGAGCAGGTGGAGCACGGCGTGCTCGCGACCGCCCATGTAGAGGTCGGGCGACCCCCAGTAAGCCAGCTTGTCGGGGTCGACGAGCGCCTCGGGGTTGCGCGGGTCGAGGTAGCGCAGGTAATACCAGCAGGAGCCGGCCCATTGGGGCATGGTGTTGGTCTCTCGCTGGCCTTCCGCCCACTCGTCGCCGGCGGGCTTGGGCTGGTCTTGCGTGCGGGTTTCGCCGGTTTTGAGATTAATCCAGACGCTCACCCATTCCGGGACTTTGGCGAGCGGGCTTTCGCCGGTGCCCGAGGGTTGGAAATTGTCGGTCTCGGGGAGCGTAACGGGCAGTTGCTCCGGCGGCAGCGCGACGGCGTAGAGCGGGGTGCCTGCCTCGTCGAAGTAGGTCTGCGGTTGCTCGGGGAGCCACTCCGCCACCGCGCCGCCCGCCATCTTGGCGATCTCGTAGGCGCGCTGGCTCACCCAGATGATCGGGAAAGGCTCGCCCCAGTAGCGCTGCCGCGAGAACAGCCAGTCGCGCAGGCGGTAGTTGGTGGTCGCTCGCCCGAGCCCGCGCTTTTCGAGGTCGGCGGTGATGCGCGCCTTGCCTTCTTCCCAACGCAAGCCTGTGTAGTCTCCGCTGTGCACCAGAAAGCCCGAACCGACGTAGGGCAGCCCTTCGACCCCACCGTTGGTTGTGCCGCGCTCGGCCTCGATCACCCTTTGGATGGGCAACTGAAATTTCTCGGCAAACTCGTAGTCG
>CAYQTM010000406.1:0-2192 GCA_964420355.1 uncultured Opitutales bacterium | reverse complement strand
ATGGAGATCGAAATAGACAGAGAAGAGGACGGCCGCTGGATAGCCGATATCCCTGCGCTGCCGGGTGTGATGGCTTACGGTGCCACTGAGACCGAGGCGATTCAAAATGTCAAAGCTCTGGCTCAGCGAGTCTCCGCCGAAGAGTCTTCCTTGTCCAATCACTGAATAAAGCACGAATCCCCTTTGGGTCTTTGCGTCTTTGCGTGAGACCATATAAACGCTTAACCCGCTAATTTACAACATGAACGAAGAAGTAACATTAACGCGCAGTGTCGAAGCGACGCTGATACCGCACGGGGAGTCCATGACCCTCGAAGAAGGCCAAAAAGTCGTGGTGACGCATCGCTTGGGCGGGAATTTCACGGTGATGACCGACAACGGCATGTTTCGGATCAGTCGCGAGAATGCCGATGCGCTCGGCGAGGAGATCGCACCCGAGCCTGAAAAGGCCACCGCCGAGACGGCGGACGGCCCTCCCGAGCGCGATGCGATGTGGGAAGCGCTCAAGAAGGTTTACGACCCTGAAATCCCGGTCAACATCGTCGATCTCGGGCTGGTTTACTCGCTGGAGGCCAAGCAGCAACCGGACAACACCTACGCGGTGGAAATGGCGATGACCCTCACCGCGCCCGGCTGCGGCATGGGGCCGACCATCGCCGAAGACGCCAAAAGCCAGCTCGAAAGCGTGGCGGGCGTCAACGAAGCCAACGTCGACATCGTCTGGGATCCGCCCTGGAACCAGGACATGATCAGCGAAGAAGGCAAAATGGTGCTCGGCCTGATCTGAAAAGTCATCACCGCATGGATTCGCCAAACCATAAGGCAGTCAGGCAAACAGAACATCTGATTTCTGAAGATCAACTGCTTGCGGAAGCAATGCGGGGGACTGAAAAATCTCCGCTCGTCTCGCGTGAGGCGATATTTGCGATTCTCGATGAGCACCGCAATCCCCAAGATCAGGATTCAAAGCGGGGTGCGAGTGCCTCGTAGGCTTCGCGGATGAGGGTTTCGGTCTCCTCGTAGCTGATGCAGCCGTCGGTGATGCTCTTGCCGTATTCCAGCTCGTTGAGCGGACGCGGGAAGCTCTGTTTGCCGGCTTGCAGATTGCTTTCGAGCATCGCGCCGATGATCTGCCCGTTGCCCGACTGCACCTGACGCAGCACCTCGCGGAACACCTGCGGCTGGCGGCTGGGATCTTTCTCGCTGTTGCCGTGACTGCAGTCGATCATCACCGCAGGCACCAGCCCGGCGTCGCGCAGCTCGGCCTGCACCTTTTGCACCGGCTCGGCGGCGTAGTTGGGTCCCTCGCTGCCGCCGCGTAAAATGATGTGGCAGCCGGGGTTGCCGCGGGTGGTCAGCGCCGAGGCCTGGCCGCTCAGGCTGATTCCGAGAAAAGTCTGCGGCTGGCTGGCGGCCTGAATCGCGTTGATCGCGTGCCGCACGTTGCCATCGGTCGAGTTCTTGAAGCCCAGCGGCATCGACAAGCCGCTGGCCATCTGGCGGTGGGTCTGCGACTCGGTGGTGCGCGCGCCAATTGCCGAGTAACAGATGAAGTCCGAGATATACTGCGGGGTGATGGGGTCGAGCAGCTCGGTCGCGGTGGGCAGCCCGATCTCGATCACATCGCGCAAAAACTTCCGCGCGATCTGCAAGCCATCCGAAATCGCATTCGAGCCATCGAGGTGCGGATCCATAATCAGCCCCTTCCAGCCGACCGTCGTGCGCGGCTTCTCAAAATACACCCGCATGACCAGGCAGAGCCGGTCGCTCACCGAGTCGGCCAGCGCCTTGAGCCGCCGCGCATACTCCAGCCCCGCCTCGGGGTCGTGGATCGAGCAGGGCCCCAGCACCACCGCCAGCCGCTTGTCATCGCCGAAAATGATCTGGTGGAGCGTCTTGCGCGCGCCCAGCACAAAATCCGAGTGCTCGGGCTTGCGCACGATGAACTGGCGCAGCGTCTCGGGCGGCGGCAGCAGCTTGGTATCCGTAATATTGATGTCAGAAACACGGGCAGTCACCCCAAAGCCATAGCAAAGACCCTACCCCCTAGGCAAGAACAGGCTCAAGCCAACCGCACTTTTTCCGAATTTCATAACAGGCACGCTCCATGCGCGACCCCTATGCACCGCCCAAAGCCTACCGCCCGCCATGCAAAAGACCCTACGCGCCACTCGACAGCGCCACGCCATCAA
>CAYQTM010000405.1:0-2195 GCA_964420355.1 uncultured Opitutales bacterium | reverse complement strand
CGGAATGCCACGCTGACGAAAGCGGCGGGCCAGCTCGCAGGCGCGGGGCGCGGCGGCCGTCATGCAGGTGATCCCCACCAGGTCCGCCGTTTCGCTGCTCGGGTCGAGTTTGTCCACCTGTTGAACTAAGCGCTTCGCGCAACGGCCGCTTTGCGGCCGGGGGCTTCTCGCCTTGGTTTGCACGTCGCAGGATATGCCATCACCCTTTCTCCCAACGACTTCCGGCAATGACGCCGGCGTCGGAACCTTGGGAGATACCCCGATGGCTACCACCACCCTTCGTGAGCGCTTCCGACAGGAAATGGTTGTCCGCGGTCTCGCGGAACGAACCCAGAACTCGTACAAGTCCGCTGTCGAGCAGCTCGTGCGCCGCATCGGCAAGCATCCGAGCAAGCTGACCCGGGACGATCTGCGTCGCTACTTCACCTGGATGGTCGAGGAGCACGGGGTGGCGCCTTCCACGCTCCGCCAGCATCTGTGCGCCATCAGTCTCTTCTTCGAGACCGTGCTCGGACGGCGGGAGCAGTTCTTCGATGGCGCTCGCCCGAAGAAGCGGCAGAGGCTGCCCGTCGTCCTCAGTTTCGAGGAGGTCAAGCGCCTGCTGCCGGCGATCGAGGTCGACCGCTACCGCACGGCGGCTACCTTCGCCTACAGTTGTGGTTTGCGCGCCAGCGAGATCGTCGCGGCGAGCACCGAGTGGATCAGTGCCGGCACCCAGTCCCTGCACATCCACGAGGCAAAGGGGGGGCTGGATCGTCTCGTCCCGCTGCCCCAACGCACTCTCGAGCTGCTGCGCGCACACTGGCGCCGGGAACAGCCTTCGGGCAAGCTGCTCTTCGAGTCGCGCCACCAGCGTGCTCACCCGGGGGCGGCGATGAGCGCCGATACGCTGCGGCTCGCCGTCAAGCAAGCCGCCGAGAAGGTGAGGATCAACCGTCCCGTGGCCCTGCATACGCTGCGCCATTGCTATGCCAGCCACCTTCTCGAGCGCGGCGTCTCTCTGCCGCTGATCCAGCGTTGGCTGGGACATAAGAGCATCAAGACGACAATGATCTATTCGCATGTCACCGAGTTGAGCGAGGCGCGGGCTCGCGAGTTGCTGGCCGAGTTGGTGGAGGCCTTGTAGTGTGGCGGGCCCCGGAGGCCCGCTCCAGCAGATCTTCCGGCGCTTCGCACCCGCCTACATCGCGCAATTTGGCTCGGCGATGCCCGCCCATCACCATCGCACGCTCTTCGACATTGCCGCCTGCCGCACGCCGGCCATGGGCGGGCACACGGAGACCTGCCGGGATTGCGGCGCCACCCGTTTCGTCCCCCATTCCTGGCGCCACCCGCTCTGTCCGGCCTGTCACAACGCGGAGATCGACGACTGGCTGGCCGCCCGCGCCGATGAGCTGCTGCCGGTGCGCTACTACCACCTCACCTTTCCCCTGCCGGCGGAATTGCGTGACGTGGCCAGAGGGCACTACCGGGCCGTGGGCGACGCCATGCTCCGGGCCGCAGCGGAGGCCTGCCAGGTGCTCGCCGAAGATCGTCTCGGCGGTCGCCTGGGGATCATGGCCGTTCTCCATACCTGGGGGCGGACGCTCTGCTGGCACCCGCACGTGCATTGTCTGATTCCGGGGCTTGCCCTGCATGCAGACGACACCTACCGCTGCGTCAGCGGCAAGGGGCTTCTGCCACTGATCCCGCTCTCCACGGTCTATCGCGCCATCTTCCTGCGGCTCTTGCGGGCCCACCCAGACGCACCGCCACTGCCCAAGCTGGATTTCAGCCAGCCGTGGGTGATCAACAGCCGTGCCTGTGAAGAGGGGCCGGCGAAGGTCTTGCGCTACCTCGGTCGCTACACCAAGCGGGGGCCGTTGCCCGAGTCCAGCATTCTCGACGTCAGCGACGAGCAGATCGTCTTCCGCTACGTCAGCCACCGCACCAAGCGCCCCGCGACCTGTACGCTGACGCCGCGGGAGTTTCTGCGCCGCTACTTGCAGCACAGCCCGCAACCGGGCTTCCATCGGCTCCGCTACTACGGTCTGCTGGCTCCGGGCGCCCGAAGCAAGCTCAAGGCCTTGCGCCTGAACCTCCTCGCCGCTCTCGCGCTGATCGCGCCGCTCACCCAGGCGTTGCGCGAGCGCAGCCGCAACCGTCCACCCCATACCTGTTCCTCGTGTGGCGGCCGGCGCTTTGTGCACCGCGAC